>NZ_JAEIMH010000012.1:0-82606 GCF_016464295.1 Streptomyces sp. N35
GCGGGCCGCGGGTGCCGGTGCCGGTGCGGGTGCGCGTGCGGCGGGGGCTGGAGCCGCGGGTGCGCGTGCGGCCGGAGCCGGAGCCGGAGCCGCGGGGGAGCGTCCGGTGCGGCGGGCGCGCAGCGCGAGCGAGGGCTCGGCGAGCCAGGCCGACGGCGGCGGAACTCCGGTGGAGACCCCCGAGGCCGGGGCAGCCGGGACTGCCGAAGCCGCCCCGCGTCCCCGGCGGACGCGCAGTGCGAGCGAGGGTTCCGCCAGCCAGGCGGGCGCGGCAGCGCCCCGGAGCAACCGGAGTGCGAGCGAAGGCCCGGCCGGCCAGGCGGCGGCACCATCCGACGCTCCCTGGCACAACCCGCGCCCGGCTTTCACCGGTGAGGAGCCGCCGACGGACGCGGGCACGGGTGCAGGCACGGACACGGGCACGGGTGCAGGCACGGGCAGGGGTACGGGCGCGGATACGGAGCCGTCGGCAGCCGAAACGGCCACCAAGCCGACTGCACCCGATGCGGCACTTGAGCCGACCCCGACCGATGCGGCCACCCAGCCCACCCCGGGCCCGGCCCCCGAGTCCACCCCGGACCCGACCCCCGAGCCCATCCCGGACCGCGAGCCCACCCCGGACCGCGACCCGAACCCCGACCCCCCTGCCGGAGGCGACCGCGCATGAACGACGTACTCGACGTCGCCCTGCGACTGCTCGTCGTCTTCGTCGTGTTCCTGACCTTCCCGCTGATCATCGGGCAGACCGAGCACAAGGTGATGGCCCATATGCAGGGCCGCCTCGGCCCGATGTACGCGGGCGGCTTCCACGGCTGGGCCCAGCTGGTCGCCGACGGGGTCAAGTTCGCGCAGAAGGAGGACATCGTCCCGGCGAACGCCGACCGACGGGTCTTCCAACTCGCCCCCGCCGTCGCCCTCCTGCCGTACCTCCTCGTCCTGGTCGCGATCCCGATCGGCCCGGGCGAGGGCGCGGTCGGTCAGGTCGTCGACGCCGGCATCTTCTTCGTGCTCGCCGTCATGGGCGTCGGTGTCCTCGGTTCGCTGATGGCCGGCTGGGCCTCCGCCAACAAGTTCTCCCTCCTCGGCGGCCTGCGCACCGCCGCCCAGCTCCTCGCGTACGAACTCCCGATGCTGCTCGCCGCCGCCTCCGTCGCGATGGCGGCCGGTACCGTCTCGCTGCCCGGGATCCTGAACGCCTTCGAGTGGTGGTGGCTGCCCTGGCAGATCGTCGGCGCCCTGGTCTTCTTCGTGGCCGGGCTCGCCGAACTGCAGCGCCCGCCCTTCGACATGCCGGTCGCCGACTCCGAGATCATCTTCGGCGCGTACACCGAGTACACAGGCCTGCGCTTCGCTCTCTTCCTCCTCGCCGAGTACGCGGGCATCGTCGTCCTGTGCGGTCTGACCACCGTCCTCTTCCTCGGCGGCTGGCACGGCCCCTGGGGCGCCGACGGCCTCGGCTGGCTGTGGACCCTGGCGAAGACCGGCCTCCTCGCCTTCCTCGTGATCTGGCTCCGCGTGAGCTATCCGCGCCTTCGCGAGGACCAGCTGCAAAAGCTCGCCTGGACCGTCCTCGTCCCGCTCGCGCTCGCGCAGATCGCGCTCACCGGCATCGTGAAGGTGGCGATCAACTAATGGCTCCCATCCCTGGTTCCGGCCTCGCGAAGGGCCTGGCCGTCACGCTGCGCACGATGACGAAGAAGACCGTCACCGCGCAGTACCCCGACGTACAGCCCGAACTCCCGCCCCGTACGCGCGGCGTGATCGGCCTGTTCGAGGAGAACTGCACGGTCTGCATGCTCTGCGCCCGCGAGTGCCCCGACTGGTGCATCTACATCGACTCCCACAAGGAGACGGTCCCGGCGGCCGCGCCCGGCGGCCGCGAGCGCAGCCGCAACGTCCTCGACCGCTTCGCCATCGACTTCTCGCTCTGCATGTACTGCGGTATCTGCATCGAGGTCTGTCCCTTCGACGCGCTGTTCTGGTCCCCGGAGTTCGAGTACGCGGAGACGGACATCCACGAACTCACCCACGAGCGCGACAAGCTCCGCGAGTGGATGTGGACGGTGCCCGCGCCGCCGGCGCTGGACGAGGCGGCGGAGGAGCCCAAGGAGCTCGCCGCCGCACGCAAGGCCGCCGACAAGCTCGCCGCCGAACAGGCCGCCGCGCCACCACAGCCGGGGGAGGACCCCCAGTGACCCTCGGACTCCCCGTGACCCTCGCCGCCACCGCCCCCCAGGGCTTCCTCTCGCCGACCGGTGTCGAGATCGCCTTCCTGCTCGTGGGCATCGCGACGCTCGGCGCCGCGGTCATCACCGTCACCACCAAGCAGCTGGTGCACGCCGCCCTGTGGCTGGTGGTCGCGCTCGGCGGGCTCGCCGTCGAGTACCTCCTGCTCACCGCCGAGTTCATCGCCTGGGTGCAGGTGTTGATCTACGTCGGTTCCGTGGTGGTCCTCCTGCTGTTCGGTCTGATGCTCACCAAGGCCCCCATCGGCCGCTCCCCGGACGCCGATTCGGGCAACCGCTGGGTCGCCCTCGCGGTCGCGGCCGCCTCTGCGGCCGCCCTGGTCTGGGTCGTCGTCGACGCCTTCCGTACGCAGTGGATCGACCTCGACGGTCCGGCCCAGGGCTCCACCGAGGTGACGGGCACGATCCTCTTCCGGCACTGGGTGCTGCCCTTCGAGGCGCTGTCCGTCCTGCTCCTCGCCGCGCTGGTCGGCGCGATCGTCCTCTCCCGCAAGAACGGCGAGGCCGACACCCCGACCGCCGGCACCCCGACCCCAGCCGCCGGCACCCCGACCTCCGGCACCCCGACCGCGGACAAGGAGCAGCGCTGATGCACCTCGCCTATCCCGCCGTGCTCGCAGCGCTCCTCTTCTGCGTCGGCCTGTACGGGGTGCTCGCCCGCCGCAACGCGATCCTGGTCCTGATGTCCGTCGAGCTGATGCTCAACGCCGTCAACCTCAACCTCGTCGCGTTCGACGTCTGGCTGCGCGACGCCCTGCACGCCGGCCAGGCGCTCACCCTCTTCACGATCGCCATCGCCGCCGCCGAGATCGGTATCGGCCTCGCGATCGTGCTGATGGTGTACCGCAACCGCGGCACCTCGGACGTCGACCGACTCCGCGACACCGCCGAAGGCCACGGCCCCGACGACGGCGACCACGACGCACCCGAAGCAGCCGCAGCAGCACCGGCACACACCACAGAGGCCGCCGCGTGACGACCACGACCCTCGCCGTTCTCGTTCCCCTCCTTCCGTTCCTGGGCGCCGTCGCCGGTCTGCTCCTGGGGCGCAAGGCCCCCGGGTTCGTCCGCCCGCTGGCGATCCTGCCCACCCTGACCGCGCTCGGCCTCGCCGTCGTCGTGGCCCTGCGCCAGGGCGGCGACCGCGCGATCGACGCGGCCACCGAACTCACCCCGACCGGCTCGGTCCCGATCGAACTCGCCCTCCACCTGGACGGGTTCGCGGTCCTCGCCGCCGTCCTCGTGGGTGTGGTCGCCTCGTGCGTGCAGATCTACTCGACGGCGTATCTGCGCGACGACCCGCGCTACCCCTCGTACGCCGCCCTGGTCTCGCTCTTCACCTCCGCGATGCTGCTCGTCGTCTTCTCTGGCGACCTGATGGTGCTCCTGGTCGGCTGGGAGATCATGGGCATCTGCTCGTACTTCCTGGTCGGCCACTACTGGGAGACCCCCGAGGCGCGCGCCGCCTCCCTCAAGGCCTTCCTGGTCACCAAGCTCGGTGATGTCCCCTTCCTGATCGGCCTGTTCGCGCTCGCCGCGGACGCCGGCTCCTTCCGGATCACGACGATCCTGGACAAGGTCGCCGCCGGCGGCCTCGACCACCCCACCCTGATCGCCCTGCTCCTGCTCGCCGGTGTGGCCGGCAAGTCGGCGCAGTTCCCGCTGCACACATGGCTGCCCGACGCGATGGCCGGCCCCACGCCGGTCTCCGCGCTGATCCACGCCGCGACGATGGTCGCCGCCGGTGTCTACTTCGTGGCCCGGCTCCTCCCGGTGTTCGCCGCCTCCGCGGCGGCCCTGATCGTGCTCGCGGTCATGGCCGCCGTGACCATGGCCGGTTCGGCGCTCGCCGCGCTCGCGCAGGACGACATCAAGCGCGTCCTCGCGTACTCGACGATCGGCCAGCTCGGCTACATGACCGGCGCCCTCGCGGTCGGTGACCGCGGCGCGGGTGCCTTCCACCTCCTGTCGCACGGCGCCTTCAAGGCGCTGCTGTTCCTCGCCGCGGGCGTGATCATCCACGCCGCGGGCACCAACTCCCTTGCCGCCATGTCCCGTATGGGCAACCTGCGCGACCGCGTCCCCGACGCCTTCTGGACGATGACCGTGGCGCTGCTCGCGCTCGCCGCGATCCCGCCCTTCAGCGGCTTCTTCTCCAAGGAGGCCGTGCTCGGCGCCGCCGAGCACACCGCCACCGGACACAGCGAGCTCGCCCCCGCCACCGCCGGCTGGATCGTCCTGGTCGCCGGCCTGGTCACGGCCCTGCTCACCGCCGCGTACGCCACCCGCCTCTGGCTCCTCGTCTTCCGCGGCTCCGGCCCCGCAGCCCCCGACCACGGCAGGCAGCCGCTCGCCATGACCTCGGTCCTCTGGGTCCTCGCCATCCCCTCCCTCACGGCAGGCCTGAGCTTCGGCGTGCTCCCCGACTGGTTCGACGGCCACGACCTGACCCCGACGCTTACCACTTCGGTCCTGGCCACGGGCCTCGCCCTGGTCGGCGTGATCGTCACCTACGGAGCCTGGCGCCACAGCTCGGCGATGGCCGCCCGCGCACCGCTGGCCGTCGACGGACGCGAGCCCCTGGGTGCCGTCGCCGCACACCCCGAGGAAGGCCCCGCCGCCACCGAGGCGGAAGCCATCACCGCACACACCCCCGTCTACGGCTCGATCGCGGAAGCACCCGACTCGGCCGACCCAGGCCGTCTCCTGCTCGGCCCGCTCCACCACGCCGCGGCCACCGGCTTCCACCTGGACGCCCTCTACACCGCCCTGTTCGTCCGCCCCACCCAGGCCGCCGCCCGCCTCGTCCGCTTCCTCGACCGCGAGGTCGTCGACACCTACGTACGCGGCGCGGGCAACACGGCCAACCTCCTGGGCACCCTGGTCAGAAGAGCCCAGACCGGAAACGTGCAGACCTACTTGAGCGCCCTGCTCGCCGGCTCGGTCGTCCTCGCCGTCGCCGCCGTCCTCGTCGCAGCGGGAGCCTGAGCCGTGATCGATATCAGCGAGTCCGTGATGCAGTTCCTTCTGGCATTGATCGTGGCCGGCCCGCTCCTGGGCGCCGCCGCGGCCCTGCTGCCCGCCCCGCCCGGGCTGAAGGGGAACTCCCCGGACCAGGCCGTACTGCGGCACGGCGTGACCGTCACCGGCGTCATCCTCATCGCCGCGGTGGTCCTCGCCCTCGGCTTCGACCACGACCACCCCGCCACGATGCAGGCCACGACCGACATCAGCTGGATCCCGGCACTGGACGTGCGGATCCACCTCGGTGTCGACGGCATCTCGCTCCCCCTCCTCGTACTGACCGCGCTCCTGACCTTCCTCTGCGCGCTGTACAGCTACTTCAAGATGCCTACGGGCCCGTCCCCCAAGGCATTCGTCGCCCTCATCCTGGTCCTGGAGTCGGGCACCCTCGCCACCTTCGCCGTCCTCGATCTGCTCCTGTTCTTCCTCGCGTTCGAGATGGTCCTCATCCCGATGTACTTCCTGATCGCGCGCTGGGGCGGCGCCCAACGCACGCAGGCCGCCTGGAAGTTCATCCTCTACACGCTGCTCGGCTCCGTCGTCATGCTGCTCGGACTCCTGCTGATCGGGCTGAAGTCCGGCACCTTCGACATGCTCGCACTCGCCACTGACAACGGCCGCGAACTCACCACGTCCGTGCAGGTCATCGCCGTTTTGGCGATCGGCATCGGCCTCGCCGTGAAGACCCCGATGTGGCCCCTGCACAGCTGGCTGCCCGACGCGCACACCGCCGCACCGACCGTCGGCTCGGTGCTCCTCGCGGGCGTCCTGCTCAAGATGGGCACGTACGGGTTCGTCCGCATCCTGCTCCCCATCACCCCCGACGGCATGCGGGAGTTCGCGCCCTACCTGGCCGCCTTCGCGGTCGTCGGCATCATCTACGGATCGCTCGCCTGCCTGGCCCTGGCCCGCAAGGGCGCGAAGGGCGATCTCAAGCGCCTCATCGCGTACTCCTCCGTCGGCCATATGGGCTTCGTGCTCCTCGGCATCGCGACCATGACCCCGACCGGCGTCAACGGCGCGCTCTTCGCCAACATCGCCCACGGCCTCATCACCGGCCTGCTGTTCTTCCTGGTCGGCGCCCTGAAGGACCGCACCGGCACCACCGACCTCGACGCCCTCGCGGGACAGACGGGCCAGGCGCTCTACGGCAAGGCCCCCCGCTTCGGCGCACTGCTCGCGTTCGGCGCCGTCGCCTCGCTCGGGCTCCCCGGACTCGCGGGCTTCTGGGGCGAAATGCTCGCCCTGTTCGGCGCGTTCAAGCCCGCCGAGGACCTCAGCCGCCCGGCCTTCCTCACCTTCATGGCGATCGCCGCGTTCGGCACGCTCCTGACGGCCGCGTACATGCTCATCGTCGTACGACGGATCTGCATGGGCGATCCGCAGGAGAAGCCCCAGGCACTCGCCGACATCCAGGGTTACGAGTTCGCCGCCTGGACCCCGCTCGCCGCCCTCACCGTCCTCGCCGGACTCTGGCCCGCGCTGCTGCTCGGCCTCACCGACCCGGCCGTGCAGAAGCTCCTCGCAGGAGGCAAGGCATGAGCGCCGCCACCGTCATCGCCGCGGAAGAAACGGCGAGCCTCGTCCAGTCCGTCGACTGGACGGCCATCGCCCCGCCCACCATCGCCGCGGTCGTCGGCCTGGCCGTCCTCGTGGCCGACCTGTTCGTGCCCGAGCACCGGAAGTCCCTGCTCGGCTGGATCTCCCTGGCCGGCCTGACCGCCGCCCTCGCCTCGCTGCTCCTGCTCCTCGACGGCGACCGCGAGACCTTCTGCCTCACCGGCGACGCCGGCGTCTGCAGCTACACCGCCGACCGCTTCACCGTCGTCATCCAGCTCCTGGTCCTGGGCGGCGCGCTGCTGACCGCGCTGCTCTCCGTAAGCCCCCTGAAGGACAAGGAACTCCCCGCGGGCGAGTACTGGTTCCTGCTCCTGTCCTCCGCCGCCGGCGCCGCCCTGCTCCCCGCCTCGCGCGACCTCGCCACGCTCGTCGTCGCCCTCGAGGTCGCCTCGCTCCCGGCGTTCGCGCTGGTCGGCCTGCGCCGCGGGAACCGCCGCTCCTCCGAAGCGGCCCTGAAGTTCTTCCTCTCCTCGGTCACCGCCACCGCCGTCACCCTCCTCGGCGTCAGCTTCGTGTACGCGGCGACCGGCACCCTGCACCTCACCGAGATCGCCACCGGACTCACCTCCGTGGACGGCGACCTGGAGACCCTCGCCCGCACCGGCGTGGCCCTCACCCTGGTCGGCTTCGCCTTCAAGACGGCCGCCGTCCCCTTCCACTTCTGGGTCCCCGACACCTACATCGGCGCCCCGCTGCCGGTCGCCGCGTACCTCTCGGTGGTGGGCAAGGCCGTCGGCTTCACCGGCCTCATCCTGGTCACGGTCGTCGCCTTCCCCTCGTACGCGGACGTATGGGCCCCGACGCTGGCGGTGCTCGCCGCGCTCACGATGACCGCGGGCAACGTCGCGGCCCTGCGCCAGCAGGCCGGCCGCGCCTTCAGCGCCGTACGCCTGCTCGCCTGGTCCTCGGTCGGCCAGGCCGGGTATCTGCTCGTCCCGATCGCGGCCGCCGGCTATGTGGACGATCCGGCCGACGCCATCGGCGCCACCGTCGCGTACGCCCTGATGTACGCGGCCGTGAACCTCGGCGCTTTCGCGGTGGCCGCCCTGGTCGCCCGCCGCGCGCCCGAGAACCGCCTGACCGACTACCGCGGCCTGTACGCCCAGCACCCCCTGGCCGCGCTCGCCCTCGGCTTCTTCCTGCTCTGCCTGGCCGGACTGCCGCCGGGCATCATCGGCCTCTTCGCCAAGGTCACGGTCTTCCAGGCGGCGGTCGACGCGGGGCTCGGCTGGCTCGCGGTCGTCATGGCGCTCAACGTCGTGATCGCGCTCTACTACTACCTGCGCTGGACGGCGCTGCTGTTCCGCGCACCCGAGGGCGAGGCTCCCGCACGCGCCACGTCCGAGGCTCCCGCAGACACGGCGTCGCTCCCGCTGCCCCTCACGGCCGCCATCGCCGTCACCGCCCTCGTGGGCGTCGTCCTGTCGGGCGCCCCGCAGATGGTGCTGCGCTTCTCGGCGGCGGCGCTGTTCTAGCAAGGGTGGCCGGACAGACCCCTCCCTCCCGGGGGCCGAGCCCTTCAAAGGCTATCGGCCCCCACTGACAACAACCCGCCCTCACCCGTTCGGTCCAGGCCTCCCGGCCCGCGGCCGGGGAACTCAGCCTTCCCGCCTGGCGTTGACCAGGCAGGGAGGGTCCACTGGAAAGTGGAAGCCGGTCAGCAAAGGGTTCCCCTGCCGCACCACCAGGAGGGCGCAGTCGTGCACCGCCGTAACAACGGTCTGAAGACCGCCGCACTGCTCGGGGGCCTGTCCGCACTCATCCTCGTCATCGGCAGCTTCTTCGGGCGTACGGGACTGATCGTCGCGCTCTTCGTGGCCCTTGGCACCAATGCCTATGCGTACTGGAACAGCGACAAGCTGGCCCTCAAGGCGATGCGCGCCCGCCCGGTCAGTGAGTTCGAGGCGCCCCAGCTCTACCGGATGGTCCGCGAGCTCTCCACCCAGGCCCGCCAGCCCATGCCACGGCTGTACATCTCACCGACGGAGGCGCCGAACGCCTTCGCGACCGGCCGCAATCCCCGTAACGCCGCGGTCTGCTGCACCGAGGGCATCCTGCGCATCCTCGACGAGCGCGAGCTGCGCGGCGTCATCGGCCATGAGCTCAGCCACGTCTACAACCGCGACATCCTGATCTCCTCGGTGGCCGGCGCCCTGGCCTCCGTGATCATGTTCCTGGTCAACTTCGCCTGGCTGATCCCCTCCGGCGGCTCCAACAACCGAGAGGGCCCGGGCATCTTCGGGATGCTCCTGATCATGCTGCTCGGCCCCATCGCCGCCTCCGTGATCCGCCTGGCGATCAGCCGCTCGCGCGAGTACGAGGCGGACGCCTCCGGCGCTCAGCTCACCGGCGATCCGCTCGCGCTGGCCGACGCCCTGCGCAAGCTCGACGCCGGTACCAAGCAGCTGCCGCTGCCGCCCGAGCCGAAGATCGAGGCGGCCAGCCACATGATGATCGCCAACCCCTTCCGTCCGGGGCAGGGCATGTCCAAGATGTTCTCGACGCACCCGCCCATGGCCGAGCGCATCGCCCGCCTGGAACAGATGGCCGGCCGCCAGCGGTGAGCCCGTCCACGATCAGGGGCGGGTCCTCGTCCACGATCAGGGCCGGGTCCTCGTCCACGATCAGGGTCGAGTCAGGGTCGGAGCCGGGATCCGGCAGCGGTCCGATCGCGTCTCAGATCACGTAAGGGACGCCGTACAACGCCGTACAACGCCGTACAACGCCGTACGACGTCGCGCATGCCGTATGACGCCGATAGCGAGGCAGGTCGCCCGAAGTGAAGACCATCCTGAACATCATCTGGCTCGTCCTGAGCGGTTTCTGGCTCTTCCTGGGCTATCTGCTCGCGGGCGTGATCCTCTGCATCACCATCATCGGTATCCCGTTCGGCATAGCAGCGTTCCGTATCGGCGTCTATGCGCTCTGGCCCTTCGGCTACACGACCGTGGAGAAGCGCGACGCCGGCGCGCCGTCCTGTGTGGGCAACGTCCTGTGGCTGATCCTGGCCGGCTGGTGGCTCGCCCTCGCCCATATCGTCACGGGCGTCCTGCAGTGCATCACGATCATCGGCATCCCGCTGGGCCTCGCCAACTTCAAGCTGATCCCGATCTCGCTGATGCCGCTCGGCCGCGACATCGTGCGCACGGACGAGGCATTCGCGGCTACGAGTCGCTGGTAGAGCGGTCGCGCGTGGGGGTGTCTCGCGTGGGGGTGTCTCGCGTGGGGCGGTCGTGCGTGGGGCTGTCGATCATTTCCGTACGGGGATGAGCGTCCGCCGTACGAAGAACACCCCCGCGCCCACCGCGATCACCACGGCGCCCCACAGCACCGACGACGCCGGAAGCGTGGCCGCGAGCACCAGGCACCCGACGAGCCCCAGCGCGGGCAGCGCCCGGGCGTGAAGCCGTGAACTCAGCGTCCACGCCGAGGCATTGGCGATCGCGTAATAGAGCAGCACCCCGAACGACGAGAACCCGATGGCGGCCCGCAGATCCGCCGTCGCGGCGAGCACCGCGACCACCACACCCACCGCGATCTCGGCGCGCTGCGGCACCTGGAACCGCGGATGCACGGCGGCGAGTACGCCGGGCAGATGCCGGTCCCGTGCCATGGCGAGCGTCGTGCGCGACACCCCGAGGATCAGCGCGAGCAGCGCCCCCAGCGCGGCGACGGCCGCCCCGGCCCGTACGACAGGGGCGAGGCCGGACGCGCCGGCGGCCCGCACCGCGTCGGCCAGTGGGGCGCTCGCCGTGGCCAGCCCGCCGGTGCCGAGCACGGAGACGACGGCCAGGGCCACGGCCGCGTACACGACGAGCGTGATGCCGAGCGCGAGCGGGATCGCACGCGGGATGGTCCGCGCCGGATCCCGTACCTCCTCGCCCAGCGTGGCGATCCGCGCGTACCCGGCGAAGGCGAAGAACAGCAGACCGGCACTCTGCAGGACACCGGTCATGCCCGCCGGGGACGCCGCAGTACCGCTCTGCGAACTCCCCACGCAGACCACGACCACGGCCGCGAGGACACCGAGCACCAGAGCGACGATCACCCGGTTCATCCAGGCGGCCTTCTGAACTCCCCGGCAGTTCAGGGCCGTCAGCATCGCCACCGCCCCGACGGCCACCGCATGCGCCTGCCCGGGCCACACATAGGTCCCCACGGTCAGCGCCATCGCCGCACACGAAGCGGTCTTCCCGACGACGAACGCCCACCCGGCGAGATAGCCCCAGAACGCCCCGAGCCGCTCCCGCCCGTAGACATATGTCCCGCCCGCGACGGGATAGAGCGCCGCGAGCCTCGCCGACGCCATGGCGTTGCAGTACGCGACGAACCCGGCGATGGCCAGCCCGTAGAACAGCCCGGACCCGGCGGCATCCGCCGCGGGCCCGAGCGACGCGAAGATCCCCGCCCCGATCATGGCCCCGAGCCCGATGGTGACGGCGTCGAACAACCCGAGTGTGCGCCGCATCGCCGGAGCCGGCGTGCCTGCCGGCTCCTGAGCCGGTCCGTGTGCCTGTCCGCCGGCCTGCCTCTGTGTCATACGCCGCACCCTACTGACGCCCGCAACCAGGTCACCGGCCCCACCCGTCCCTCTTCACAGGACCGCAATCCGGACATTGCGCGGGCGCCTCGGACTGTTCTCTTCCACGGCGCTCCGCCGCGGAAAGGCAGCTCACCCCATGGGCATCATCGCGTGGCTCGTCCTCGGGCTCTTCGCCGGCGCCATCGCCAAGATCCTGCTCCCCGGCCGCGACCCGGGCGGCCTGATCGGCACGACCTTCATCGGCATCGCCGGCGCGTTCCTCGGCGGCTGGGCCTCGTCCCGCTTCCTGGACCGCCCGATCGCCACGGACTTCTACGACACGGCCACATGGATCTCCGCGATCGCGGGCTCCCTGGCCCTGCTGATCGCGTACCGCATCCTGTTCGGCCACTCACGCTCGCGCCGCTGACGGCTTCGGGCTTCGGGCTTCGGGCTTCCGGCTTCCGAGGGCATGACGAAGGGCGGTACGAAACTCTCGTACCGCCCTTGTCGTCGTGCGCCTTGTCGTCGTGCGCCGTCAATGCGTCGTCAGCGGAGGCTCACCGGTAGTTGACGAACTGCAGCGCGAAGTCGAAGTCCTGCCCCTTGAGCAGCGTCTGCACGGCCTGCAGGTCGTCACGGCTCTTGGAACTGACCCGCAGCTCCTCGCCCTGCACCTGGGCCTTGACGCCCTTGGGGCCCTCGTCGCGAATGATCTTCGCGACCTTCTTGGCGTTCTCCTGCGTGATGCCCTCCTGGATGGAGGCGAAGATCTTGTACTCCTTGCCGGACAGCTGCGGCTCACCGGCGTCCAGCGCCTTCAGCGAGATGCCGCGCTTGACCAGCTTGGACTGGAAGACGTCGAGGATGGCGGCGACGCGGTCCTCGGAGTTCGCCTGCATCAGGATCTTCTCGCCGGACCAGTCGATGGACGCACCGACGTTCTTGAAGTCGTAGCGCTGCGAGATCTCCTTGGCGGCCTGGTTGAGGGCGTTGTCGACCTCCTGCCGCTCGACCTTCGAGACGATGTCGAAACTGGAGTCGGCCATGTCCTGTGGCTCCTTGCGTGGATGCGTACGGGTTACGGATACGGGCTGCGGATCGGGGTACGGACAGACGCAAAGCCTAGCCACCCGGCCCGGGCCCGGGCGCAGATCAATCGGGTGGCGGAGCACCCCCGGTCATCAGGTATCGTTTACGTCGTTGCCACGGAACACCGCGCAAGCGAGACCTCCGAGGCGGCATCCCCGGCGGTGTGCCCGAGCGGCCAAAGGGAGCAGACTGTAAATCTGCCGGCTTCGCCTTCCCAGGTTCGAATCCTGGCGCCGCCACATGAAGGTAAACCCCCTCCGAACTGCGGAAACGCAGGGCGGAGGGGGTTTCTTCGTGTTCGGGCACCGGGGCGATCATCGAGTACGCCCGGCAGTACGCTCGCGAGCACGGCGAGAAGCTGGTTCTGCGGGAGATCGCCGACGGGGTACAGGCTGGACGCACGCGCGCTGGAGGGGGAAATCATGGGTGACTGGTTTCAGACGATCGTCGATACCGAGGCCACGCCGGGGGAGGCGGAGGGGCTCGCGGCAAGCGTGCTCGACTGGCTGATTGCGGACGGCTTCGTCTCCGCGGAACGTACCGACTGCGTCCTCGGCGCTGACGCCGGGCACGCGCCAGGGACGGGTTACGGCGAAGCCGTCGAGGACCCGGATCCCGGGCTGGCCGATATGTGGAGCAACGGTCTGCACGTCTCCGTGGGGCGTACGGTCTTCGATGCCGGGCAGGGCGAACCCTCGGCCGTCACCTGCCCGCACTGCGCGGCGGAGATGCCCCTCGTCGACGAGCACTGGTCGCCCATCGAGGAGGGGTGGGCCCTGTTCGCGGACGCGGTGGGTTCCTGGGCCGAGGGTGACGATGAGCCCGTCGCGTGTCCGTCCTGCGGCCGGACAGCTCCCGTGCACACATGGGTCTGGGCCGACGACTACTTCGCGTTCGGTCATCTCGGGTTCACGTTCTGGAACTGGCCCACCCTGCGCCCCGAGTTCGTCGCGGACTTCTCTCGCCGTCTCGGTGGCCACCGCACCGTACTGCTCGAAGGCAAGCTCTGACAGGGCAGCGTCGACGCTCGCCTTCGTCACCCGGAGCAGGAGCTGGAGCTGGAGCTGGAGCCGGAGCACGGACTAGGAGCCGGAGCTCGGACTAGGGTGCCCGCATGCCGCTGGTGGGAAGGGACGTCGAGCAGGCGCGGGTTGAGCGCCTGCTGGCGGACGCGCGCGACGGTCGCAGCGGGGCGCTGGGGCTGCGGGGCGCACCGGGGATCGGGAAATCGGTCCTGCTCGACCGCGCCGTGGCGATCGCCGAGGGTGAGGGCATGCAGGTGGTCCGCGTGGCGGGGATCGAGTCCGACTACGAGCTGGCGTACGGCGGTCTGCACCAACTCCTGTTTCCCCACTTGGATCGGTTGGACGCGCTGCCCAATCCCCAGGCGACGGCGCTGCGTTGCGCCTTCGGCCTGGCCGAGGGGGATGACGCCAACCGGTTCCTGATCTCCGCCGGCACCCTGTCGTTGCTCGCTGATCTGGCCGAGGATTCCCCGCTGCTGCTGGTGGCCGATGACCTGCAATGGCTCGACCAGGGTTCCGTGGAGGCGCTGTTGTTCGCGGCCCGCCGCTTCGTGGCCGACCCGATCGCGGTGCTGTTGGCGGTACGCGATACGGCGGAGCCGTCCGTGATCGCGGGCGTCGAGGTCGTGGATCTGTCCGGCCTCGCCGCGCCCGAGGCCGCCCGGCTGCTCGACGACCACGCGCCGGCACTCGCCGAACGGATGCGGACCAGGGTTCTCGCGGAGTCCGGCGGTAACCCCCTGGCGATCATCGAACTCGGGTCGGCGCGGCTCGCGGCCCGCGATGCCGACGAGTCCGACCCGGCCGAGCAGGTCGGCCCGCTGCCGGTGACCCGCCGCGTGCAGGAGGCGTTCCGCCGCCAGATCGTGGAGCTTCCCGAACCCACCCAACGCGCGCTTGTGGTGGCGGCGGCCGACACCGCGGCGCCCCTCGCGGCGATCCTGCACGTGGTCGAATCCCTCGGTGGCGCCGCCGGCGACTTGGCCCCCGCCGAACGTGACCGGCTGGTCCGGATCGACAGCCGGATCACGTTCCGCCACCCCCTGGTACGGGCGGCTGCCTACCAGGACGCGCCGCTGCACCGGCGGATCGAGGTGCATCGCGCGTACGCCGAGGCGCTGCGCGCGGACGCCGACGCCGACCGCCGGGCCTGGCACCTCGCCGCTGCCACCACCACACCCGACGAGGCGGTGGCCGCCGAACTCGAAGGTGTGGCGGAGCGGGCCTGGCACCGGGGCGGCGCGATGGCGGTGTGCGCCGCGTACGAACGTGCCGGTCGCCTCAGCGCCGACCGGGAGCTGAAAGCCCGGCGTATCGCCCGGGCCAGCCAGGCCGCGTTCGACGCGGGCAAGGCCGACCGCGCCGCCCGCCTCGCGGCCGAAGCGCTCGCGCTCACCGCCGACACCGGCGTCCGGGCCGATGCCATCTACACCCGCGGCGCCGTGGAGTACGAACGCACCTCGCCACGGGCCGACGCGGAACTGACGCTCGAGGTCGCCGCGTTGGTGCGCGACACCGATCCGGAGCGCGCCGCGCTCACGCTCTACGAGGCCGCGCACGCCGCCCGGCACGGGGCGGCGCACGACCTTCTGCAGCGTGCGGCGGATCTGATGCGCGGGTTCACCCCGCCGGAGCACTTGGCACCTGTTGTCGCCGCGCTTCTCGGGTGGGCGGAGCTTTTCGCCGGACGTCCCGAGCCGGCCGTCGGCCCGATGCGCGAGCTCCACACCACCGCCCGCGGTGGCGGGCTCGACCTGATGCATCGCATCACCGCCGGATTCGGCGGGCTCATGATCGCCGACGAGGACCGCGTCCTCGCCGGGACCGAGGACATGCTGGCCGAGGTGCGGGCCACCGGGGCGCTGGGGTGGGTCCCGTACACCCTGAACGTGCTTGCCGTGGCGCGGCTGTTGCGCGGTGAGTTCGCGGACGCCCGCGCGTGTGTGGCGGAAGGCGTGTCGGTGAGCGACGAACTCGGGAACACGACCGAGAGCCTGGCCCACCGGTCGGTGGAGGTCTGGTTGCACGCCGTGTCGGGTGACGAGGCACGCTGCCGGGCGCTGGCCGAGGAGGTGCTCCCGCGAGCCCGGGCCCGGCACCGGGTCAATGCCGAGATCGCGGTGTGGGGTCTCGGGATGCTCGACCTTTCCGCCCGGCGGTTCGGGGACGCGTTGGACCGGCTCGAGCACGTGTCCCGGGGACCTGCGAGCCGCGACCTCCTGGTGCGGGCGGTGCCGGATCTGGTGGAAGCGGCCGTGCGCGGCGGCATGCCGGATCGCGCGCACGGCCCCCTGGCGGCTTTCCGGCACTGGGCCGAGCACGTCGACCGCCCGGTCGCCACCGGGCTCGTCCTGCGGTGCCGGGCCCTGCTGGCCGACGAGGGCGAGGCCGATGCGCTGTACGCCGAGGCGCTGCGGCTCCACGAGGGGCACGGCGGCCCCTACGAGCACGCCCGCACCCAGCTGCTCTACGGCGAGTGGCTGCGTCGCCGTCGCCGCCGTGCCGAGGCCCGCGGCCATCTCGCGGCGGCGGGGTCCGCGTTCGAGCGCCTCGGCGCGCCGCCCTCGGGCGAGCGGGCGCCCGGCGCGCTGGCCGCCTTCGGCGAGCGGGGCGACGAGCCTCAACGCAGCGGCCCGCTCACCCTGTTGACCCCACAGGAGCTGCAGGTCGTACGGCTGGCCGCCGCCGGGCACACCAACAAGGAGATCGCCGCACAGCTCTTCCTCAGCCCTCGGACCGTCGGCCACCACCTCTACAAGGCGTACCCGAAGCTCGGCGTCACCGGGCGCGCCGAGCTGGCCCACCTCGTGAAGTGACCGACGCCGGTCGCCAGTTGCCAGTTGCCAGTTGCCAGTTGCCGGTCGCCAGTCGCCGGTCGCCGGTCGCCCGGACACCAGTCACGATGACTGATTCCTCAGCGGTCGGCCCCGCCTAGCGTTTCGGTCATCCAGACAGCGGCCCCGGCCGCCGGCCGTACGACGAGGAGACGACCATGACGAAGTACTTCCTGAGCCTCCCGCACGACTCCGCCGAGGAGCCGACGATGGAGAGCATGGACCCCGCGGAACTGCAGGAGGTCATCGCCGCGGTCGGTGCGTTCAACACCGCCATTCAGGAGGCGGGCGCGTTCGTGACCGCGGGCGGCCTGCAGCCCCCGTCGACCGCGACCACGGTGGACTACTCCGGAGACAGCCCCGTCCTCACACCGGGCCCGTTCGTCAAGGCCGATGAGTACCTCGGCGGCTTCTGGATCATCGAGGCCGAGAACGACGACGTCGCGATCGAGTGGACCAAGCAGGCCTCGCGGGCGCTGCGCAGCAGGATCGAGGTCCGTGCCCTCCAGGAGGAACCCGGCGCCTGATGCCCGCGCACCGGACGCTAGGCGCAAGCGTTCGGGGAACGGTCACGGCGACCGTTCCCCGAACGGTCACCCCAGGTGGCTCGTGTGGCTTGAGTGACTCATGTGGCTCGTGTGGCTTATGCGGCCCGCGTGAAGCAGGCGTGATTCCACGCTGGCGCCACGGGGAAGCCGAAGCCGCATGAAGTGCCCCTGCCGTAGCGGCGGTTCGCCGGCTACTGCCATGTCTGCGACGCGGGCCATCCGCCGCCCCCCCCCGTATCCGCCGCATCCGCCGCACCCCCTGCACCCCCCGCATCCGCCGGAGCATCGCAACCCGGGCGGTACTTAAGGGTCGCGGTAGGGAGACGGTAGGGGTATGCCCCGATGTCCCGTTGGCCTGTGCGGCGGCACGCTGAGGGCATGATCGCGTCGAGGTTCCGTCGTCACCGCCACCTGCTCGCCCCCACCGTGTGGATCACCGTCGTCCTCGCCGTGACCGCCGCCCTGTGGGCGCCGTCGGTCAACGATCCGGGGCTCAGCCCGTTGCAGCTGACCGTCAGTGACTTCGCCGCGTTGGACCGCGGGGGTCCGATCGAGATGACGATGGGGCTGCTCGGCGCCGTCTCACTGGTGCTGTTGCTGGTGGCCAGGGCGCGCCGTCTGCCCGTACGCGGGCTGCCGTCCGTCCTCCTGACGGTCTGGGGGGTGGGGCTGCTGGTCGCGGCCGTGGTGCCCACCGATCCGCTGACCTCCGACCTCAGCGCGCCTGCTTACGTCCACCGGTACGCCTCCATCGCGGCGTTCGTCGCGTTGCCCCTCGCCGGACTGCTCCTGGACCGGCGGACGCGTGCTCTGCCGGGCGCGGCGGGAACGGTTCTCCGGCTGCGGGCCCTGTCCTTGGCCGCGCTGGCCGGCGCGGTGCTCATGGCCTACGTGGCCGGGCCGGGCGGGCGTGAGTTCATCGGCCTGGTGGAGCGGGTGCTCCTGGGCTGCGAGGTCGCGATGGTCGGCGTACTCGGACGGTACGTGCAGCGGTGGACGCCGACCTCCGAGCTGCGTCTCGCCGCCTGATGCGGGCGCCCGGCCACGCCTCAACCCGTCCCGCGGCCTGACGCGGGTCAGCCGGCCACGCCCCGACTCGGGTTCGGGGCAGGCTTGGCAGAGGACCTGCCATCCAGTCGGCAGGTAGGCACCCGGCGTCAGGCACCCGCCGTCAGGAACCCGGCGTCAGGCACCCGGCGTCAGGCACCCACCTTCAGGCACCCGCCGTCAAGCCCTACGAGACCCCCGCGTCGGCCGCGGTCGACGCGGCCGTGCGGAGGTGCTGCCCCGGACGGTGTCGGCCGCGACAGGGAAGTGGTGCAGGGACAGCGAACTCGGCTCCGGCAGCGGCCCGTTGGACGGCCCGGCGCGGAACGACTCGAGCAGATACGCGACCAGGCGCCGGGAAGCGGCTTCGTCGCCCGGCAGCGCGGTCACCAGACCGCAGTGGGCCAGCAGGGCGACGGCGAGGTCGGACGGGTGGAAATCGGTGCGCAGCGCGCCCGCGTCCTGGGCCTTGCGGATCAGGGTCCTGAGGTCGCGCTCGGCCCGGTCCCGTGTCGGTGCGTGCTCCGTCGTGCCGTCCGGAAAGGCGGCGACGAACGCGGCCGGGAACCCCCGCTCCTCCCGCTGCAGCGCACAGGCCGTCTCGACGAGCCGCCGGAACCCCCGCCAGGGATCGGAGTCGGCGAGCGCCTCGGTCAGCGCCCGCGCACAGGTCTCCATCTGCTGCGCGAAGGCCGCCCGCACCAGGGCGTCCCGGGTCTCGAACCGCCGGTACAGCGTCGCCACACCGACCCCGGCCCTGCGGGCCACGGTCGCCATCGGCGCTTCGATGCCGTGCTCGGCGAAGACCGCGCGGGCGGCGACCAGGATGCGCTCCCGGTTGCGCCGCGCGTCCGCGCGCAGCCCGCCTGCCTCCGCACCCGTCATCCGAGACGATTCCGCCACCACTGTCTCTCACCTCCGGCCCAAACGGACGATGTCGTCCACTTACGAGCCTACGGTCGATGGCGGGCCCCTCCCGACGCCCCCGTGACCAAAGGTGAGAACGATGAACGACCGCACGATGAAGGCAGTGCTCTACGACCGCTACGGCGGCCCGGAAGTGCTCCGTGTGGGCCGGGTGCCACGCCCCGAACCGGCCCCCGGCGAGGTGCTCGTACGGGTGCACGCGTTCAGCGTCAACGGCGGTGAACTGGCGGCCCGTTCCGGCCGTATCCGCCTCCTGACCGGCCGGAAGTTCCCCCAGCGCGTCGGCCTGGACTTCACCGGCGAGGTCGCCGCGCTCGGCGAAAGCGTGACCGAACCGGCGCTCGGCGAAGGCGTGACCGATCCGGCGGTCGGCGAAGGTGCGACCGAACCGGCGCTCAGGGACCGTATGACCGAACCGGCGATCGGCGACCGTGTCTGGGGTGTCCTGGGGCGCTCCTCCGGCTTCGGAAGCGCCGCCGAGTACGTGTCCGTGCCGGTCAAGCGCCTGGGCCGGGTACCCGAGGGCCTCGATCTGGTGGACGCCGCCGCGCTGCCGGTGGCCACCCCGGCCGTGACCGCCCTGCGGGACAAGGCCGGGCTGCGGCCCGGGGAGCGTCTGCTCGTACGGGGAGCCGCCGGCGGCGTCGGCAGCGCCGCCGTACAGCTGGGACGGGCGTACGGCGCGGAGGTCACGGCCCTCGCCCGCGCCGACAACCTCGATTTCGTACGGGAGTTGGGCGCCCACAAGGCCGTGGACCACCGGGCCGTGCGGCCGGCGGAGCTGGGCCGCTTCGACGTGGTCCTGGACACCGCGGGGAGCGACCTGCGGACCTTCCGGGGCCTCCTCGCGCCCGGCGGTCGCATGGTCACCATCGCCTTCGACCTGTCACGGCCCGTCGCGTCGCTCGGCTCCATCGCGGCGAGCGCGGTCCACGGCCGCGGCCGGGTGCGCTTCTTCAGCGGCAACCCCCTGCGCGAGGACTTCGACGACCTCGCCCGCCACGTCGCCGAGGGCACACTGCGCCCGGCGGTGGACAAGGTGTTCGCCTTGGAGGAGACGGCGGACGCCCACCGCGCGCTGGAGTCGGGCGGAGTGCGGGGCAAGTACGTGGTGCGTGTGACCTCGTAGAACGTACGGAAGGCGTACGGAAGGCGTACGGAAGTCAGCTGAAAGCCCGCCGATAGGCATGCGGACTCACCCCGGTCGTCCGCTTGAAGCGGTCGCGGAAAGCCGTGGGGGAGCCGAAGCCGACCCGGGTGGCGATGCGTTCGACGGGGTGGGCGGTGGTTTCCAGGAGGTGCTGCGCCTGGCGGATGCGGGCGCGGTGCAGCCACTGGAGCGGGGTCGAGCCGGTCTGTTCCGTGAACCGGCGGATCAGGGTGCGGGTGCTGACGCCGGCCTGTGCGGCGATATCGGCGAGGGTGAGTTCGCGGGACAGATTGTCCTGGAGCCACAGCAGCAGGGGTTCGAGCGTGGAGCCCTGAGGGGCCGGGGCATGGTCCTGGACGATGAACTGCGCCTGCCCGCCCTCTCGTTCGAGCGGCATGACCGACAGCCGGGCCGCGTCCGCGGCGACCGCCGATCCGTAGTCGCGGCGGATCAGGTGCAGACACAGGTCGAGGCCGGCGGCGGCGCCGGCCGAGGTGAGGATCTGCCCGTTGTCCACGTAGAGGACGTCCGGGTCGACATCGATCTCCGGGTACGCGGCGGCCAGGGCGCCGGCGGCGAGCCAGTGGGTGGTGGCGCGCAGCCCGTCGAGCAGCCCGGCAGCGGCAAGCACGAAGGTCCCGGAACAGATCGATGCGATACGGGTCCCTGCCGCGGCCGCACCGCGCAGCGCCTCCCGTACGTCCGCGGGGAGCGGGGCGCCGGCCGTGGACGTGCCCGGCACGATGATCGTGTCCGCCTCCTCGAGCGCGTCGAGCCCCCAGGGGGCGCGCAGCACGAAGGCCCCGGCGTCGGTCTCCGGCGTCGCGGCGCACACGCGGACCTGGTAGCCGGGCCGGCCGTCCGGGAGACGGGTGCGGGTGAAGACCTCGATCGGCGTGGAGAGGTCGAACGGGATCACCTGGTCGAGCGCGAGCACGGCGATGGTGTGCATGGCGGGAATCTACCGTCCCACGGGATCCTCGCAAGCCGGTGCGGAGAGCTGTTCGCTTCCTTCTCTGCAGTCCAGAAGGGGTGCAGCGCCACGGAGACTCTCTGAAACTGCGGTTGGCGCTATTCCGTTGAGACTTGTCACAAACGCCACTGGGAGGCGAAGGGAAACGCGGATTAGCTTCGGTGCGTGCCCGGATCGGAACCCGGCCCGATCCCGCGCATCACACCCGCCCGCACCCGCGAGGACCTAGGACGCTCATGCCCCGGACTCCCATGCCTCGGACTTCCATGCCTCGGACTCCCATGCCCCTGCACGCCCAGGTCGTCCTGTTCGACGGCTTCGATCCGCTCGACGCCATCGCCCCCTTCGAGGTCCTGTCCGCGGGCGGGGGCGCCGCCCGCGGACAGCTGGCCGGGGAGCTGGTCTCCCCCCAAGGGCCCCGCCGGGGCGGCCGAGGGGCCGGCGGGCTGGCGCTCCGGACCACGGCCGCCCTGGATCCGACGCGTCCGGGGCTGATCCTGCTCCCCGGCGCCTCGGGCCGGATCGGCACACCCGACGCCGACCCTCACCTTGATGCCGACCCTCAACTCGATGCCGACGGTGTCCCCGATTCCACCGATTCCACCGATGCCGCCCTCGCCTCCGAGCACGCCCTCGCCTCCGCCCACGCCCTCGGGCCCAAGGAGTCCGAGCCCATCCCCGTACTCCTCGGACGCACCCTCACCACCGACCTCCCCGCCCTCCTGAAGGCGGCGATGGAGAACCCCGAGATCACCGTCACCACCGTCTGCGGAGGCTCTGCGCTGCTCGCCATGGCCGGCCTCATCGAGGGACGCCACGCCACCACCCACCACCTGGGCCTCGACCTCCTGGACGCCACCGGCACCCACGCGGTCGACGCCCGCATCGTCGACGACGGCGACCTGGTCACCGGCGCCGGCGTCACCTCGGGGCTCGACCTGGCTCTCTACCTCCTCGAGCGCGAGCTGGGCCCCCGTATCGCCCATGCCGTCGAGGCGCTCTTCGCGTACGAGCGGCGCGGCACCGTCTGGCGCAACACCGGCCCGGAACCAGCCGCCTTCTGACCGCCTTCTGACCGCACCCCAGCACGGCCCCCGCCTCACCAAAGGAACCACGCATGCCGGCCGAAGCCCCCAACCGCAGCCACCCCGAACCCACCGATCACCCCCGCCCTGAAGCCACCGATCACCCCGACCCCGAAGCCACCGACCACCCCGAAGGCCCCAACCACCCCCACCCCGACGGCACTTGGGACCTCGCCATCGCCACCCCCATCGGCCGCATCAAAGCCGAGGCCGAGTTCGTACGCAGAGACGGCGCCCTGACCGGAACAGCCCGCGGTACCGGCGAGGAGGTCCCGCTCACCGGCCTGGTCCTGGACGGTGACCGGCTCACCTGGAAGCAGGCCATCACCAAGCCCCTGCGCCTGAACCTGGAGTTCGCCGTCACACTCGACGGCGACACCCTGGCCGGCACCTCCCGCGCCGGCCGCCTCCCGGCCTCCAAGGTCACCGGCATACGCCGCACCCCGCAGACCGGCGCGGGCCGCCGGCCATGACCAAGTTCTTCCTCGCCCTGCACGTCCTGGCCGCCATCGTGGCCGTCGGCCCGGTCACCGTCGCCGCCAGCATGTTCCCGCCGGCCCTGCGCCGCGCGCACAGCGCACCGGACGACCCGGACAGCCGCAGCACCTTGCGCACGCTCCACCGGATCTGCCGCGTGTACGCCGCCGTCGGCCTCGCCGTGCCGGTCTTCGGCTTCGCCACCGCGAGCAGTCTCGGGGTCCTGGGCGACGCCTGGCTGATCACCTCGATCGTGCTGACCGCCGGAGCCGCCGCTGTGCTGGCCCTGTTGCTCCTGCCGGCCCAGGAGCGTGCGCTCTCCGCACCACCGGTCACGGGCACACAGCCTTCCGCACCACCGGTCACGGGCACACAGCCTTCCGCACCACCGGTCACCGGCACACAGCCTTCCCCACCACCGGACACCAGCCCAAAGACCGCCGCCCGCCTGTCCATGCTCACCGGAATCTTCAACCTGCTCTGGGCCACCGTCACGGTCCTGATGATCATCCGCCCCGGCTCCACGACAGGAGCCTGACCGTGAACCCCCGCACCCTGCGCCTCGCCGCGAACGCGGAACTGGCCTCCCTGGTCCTCCTGTTGGCCAACCTCGCTACCGTCCACCTGAAGCCGGTCTCCTCCCTCATGGGTCCGGCCCACGGCTGCGCCTACCTCATCGTCATCGCCGCGACCTGGCGTATCGAAGGAGCCGGCGCCACCACCAAGGCCATCGCCGTCCTGCCCGGCATCGGCGGTCTCCTGGCGTTCCGTCAACTCACCGCCGGTGCAGGCCACTCACGATGACGGCGAGCCGCGCGGACGAATGACCAAAGTCGCCCCCACCACGTCCGTACAGAAAAGAAGGCTGTGGGGCCGGCCGCTCCGACCGGCCCCACAGCCGTATCCGCACAAGCCCCTCAGCCGTATCCCCCAACAACGGGCCCCTAGTTGCCCGCCACGTCCTTCACCGCCACGGCCACCGGCGTCGTCCCGCCGATCAGCTCCAGCGTCAGCCCGGCCGTGGCCGAGGAGTCCACCAGCTCCGCGAGCACCGTCGCCACATCCTCGCGCGCGATGTCCCCGCGCCCGGTCGACGCCTCGAGCCGCACCAGACCCGTACCGGGTCCGTCGGTCAGGCGCCCGGGCTTCAGGATCGTCCAGTCCAGGCCTTCGCAGCCGCGTACGTACGCGTCGGCCTCGCCCTTGGCCCGCAGATACGCGTCGAAGATCTCGTCGCCCTGGTGCGCGGGATCCGCGCCCATCGACGACACCACGATGTGCCTGCGCACCCCGGCCCGTTCGGCGGCCTCGGCGAACAGCACCGCCGCCGCCCGGTCCACCGTGTCCTTGCGCCCCGCATCCGAGCCCGGCCCCGCGCCCGCGGCGAAGACCGCCGCGTCCGCGCCCTGCAGATGCGCCGCGACCTCCTCGACGGAGGCCGACTCCAGATCGCACAGCACCGGCTCGGCGCCGGCCGCCCGCAGATCGTCGCCCTGCGCGGGATTTCGGATGAGCCCCGCGACCTCGTATCCACCGCGCGCGTCCAGCAGCCTGGAGAGCCGCAGCGCGATCTGACCGTGTCCCCCGGCGATGACAATGCGCATGCTCCGACCGTACGCCGAGCAGCCCCGACCCGCCGCCTCGGCGAGAAGGGCGCCGTGCGCGGCGGCTCAAAGTTCACCGCGAGGGCCCCGGAATGTTCCCTGCCATGCCGCCCGCACGAAACGCTCCGCACACGGTCGCCGCCGCCTGCCCGATACGCCTCGAGCCCTCGCGTACGGACGCCCGTCAGGCGCGGAGGAAACCCGCCGCGCACCGCTGCCGGCCCTCAACTCCCCGGTCCCGCAAGGGATGTCAG
Organism: Streptomyces sp. N35; assembly: GCF_016464295.1. Classification (NCBI taxonomy): domain Bacteria; kingdom Bacillati; phylum Actinomycetota; class Actinomycetes; order Kitasatosporales; family Streptomycetaceae; genus Streptomyces; species Streptomyces sp. N35. The sequence goes on from NZ_JAEIMH010000012.1 coordinate 24,429, forward strand.
GAAGGCTCCTTGCCCTTGGCCCGCCCCTGCCGCGGCAGATCGAGCGCGACGGCCGCCGCCGAATCGCAGTACTCCCGTACGGCACTGGTGCGCGCCACCACCCGCCCGCGGTGCACCACGATCCTGCTGTACGCGAGGGACAGCGCGCCCGCGAGGCCCTCGCCGCGGACCGCGAGCAGCTCGGCCGGGAAGCCCGCCTCGACCCGTACCTCGGGCAGCGCCATCGCCGCCCGTGCCTCACCGCAGACCGCGTCGTAGGCCTGGGCCGGGTCGAGCCCATGCTGCGAGGCCAGCAGATACGCGGCCTCCAGCGGGTCCCCGCGGCCGACCGGGTTCGCGGGATCCCGCAGCGCCCCGCTGCCCGCCGCCACCCGTACACCCGCGGTACGCAGCAGCCGTACCGGAGCCGTCGTACTGCCGCGCCGTCCGAGACCGCCGCAGTCGCCCTGCGGCAGGCAGCTGACCCGCACGCCCGCCGCCGCCAGCGCCTCCGCGGACCGCACGGCCACCTCGCGCGGCACCCGTCCGAGCCCGCCCAGCGGGCCGATGGTCACGCCGGGCCGCAGCCCGCCCGCCATCGCCGCCAGGCGCGAGAGCCGGGCCGGGTCGAGGCCGTCGGTGTGCAGATCGACGGGGCAGCCGTGCTCGGCGGCCACTTCGAGAACCGCTTCCACATAGCCGGTGGGGTCGGGGTCGAGGTCCGGGCAGCCGCCCACCACGGAGGCGCCCATCTTCACGGCGTCGCGCAGCATCGCCAGACCGTTAGCACCGGCGACCCCAGTGAGCAGCCGCGGCACCGCCACCGCCGACAGCTCGGCGAGCCCGCGCAGCGAACGCCGCGCCTGCAGCACCGCCTCCATCGGTCCGAGCCCTTGCACATCACCGATCCGCACATGCGAGCGCAGCGCCGTCGCACCGTGCCCGAGCTGCAGCAACGCGGCCTCGGTGGTGCGCCGCTGAACATCCGTCACGTCGTACGAGACGGGCCCGTCACCGTCCGCGGCGAGTGCGGTGTCGCTGTGCGCGTGCGGCTCGGCCGGCGCCGGAAGCAGCAGATAGCCGCTGAGATCCACGCGCGAGGAGTGCGCGGCCAGCGACCCCGCCGTACCGACCGCTTCGATCCGCCCGCGCCCGAGGCGTACGTCCACCGTGCGACCGTCGGTGAGCCGCGCCCCGCACAGCAGAAGCGAGGCCGTCTCCTCGGCTGCGCCGTCGCGGTGCGGCGGCTGCGGCTGGCTGTCGGGCATCGCACTCCAGAGGCGGGGGAACAGGAGGGCGTGACGATCAAGATCACGCAGCGTGTTCCGAGCCTAGGGCGCCGCACGGCCCGCTTCGAGGAGGAGCGAAATAGTCGTACCGGTGTGGTGCAGGAGGCGCGTGAGGTACCCGGGGAGGGCCTCAGCCCAGGCGGGACATAAGGATTTGGGCGATCGGCGACCAACCGTGTAATGTCTTCATCGCTCGCCCCAATAGCTCAGTCGGTAGAGCGTCTCCATGGTAAGGAGAAGGTCTGCGGTTCGATTCCGCATTGGGGCTCTGGTGCAACCACATTTCGTGGCCTGCATCACAGCGGTGTAGCTCAGTCGGTAGAGCAAGCGGCTCATAATCGCTGTGTCACCGGTTCAAGTCCGGTCACCGCTACTGACAGTAGCCGATTGTGGGGTCGGTCCTCCGGTCGGCTACTCTTCTATGCGTTAATACCATCCGTTCATCAAGGAGCACTCACGTGGCTGCCACCGATGTCCGCCCGAAGATCACGCTGGCCTGCGTGGAGTGCAAGGAGCGGAACTACATCACCAAGAAGAACCGGCGTAACAACCCGGACCGTCTTGAGATGAAGAAGCACTGCCCGCGTTGCAATGCGCACACCGCGCACCGCGAGACGCGATAACAAGGCTCGTACGCGAGGCCGTCCCCATTCATTTGGGGGCGGCCTCGCGTCGTTTTCGCCCGCAGTACCCAGCAGTACGTCCCCATCTGTTGCAGGAGGTGCCGAGCCCATGGCGCTCGACCAGTCCTTCGTCGGGCGGACCTACCCGGCCACCGACCCCTATGAGGTCGGCCGGGAGAAGATCCGCGAGTTCGCCGAGGCGGTGGGCGACGCCAACCCCGTCTACCGCGACGCCGAGGCCGCCAAGGCGTACGGCCACAGCGATGTGATCGCGCCGCCGACCTTCGTGTTCGCCATCACGTTCAAGGCGGCGGGCCAGGTCATCGAGGACCCGCAGCTCGGCCTGGACTACAGCCGCGTTGTGCACGGTGACCAGAAGTTCGCCTACACGCGCCCCGTGCGCGCGGGCGACCGCCTCAGCGTCACCTCGACCATCGAGGCGATCAAGTCCATGGCGGGCAACGACATCCTGGACATCCGCGGCGAAGTCCACGACGAGGCCGGCGAGCATGTCGTGACCGCGTGGACCAAGCTCGTCGCGCGCGCTGCGGACGGAGAGTGACGATGAGCGCGAAGATTTCGTACGCAGATGTCGAGGTCGGCACCGAACTGCCGGCCCAGACCTTCCCCGTGACGCGCGCCACGCTCGTGCAGTACGCGGGCGCCTCCGGTGACTTCAATCCGATCCACTGGAACGAGAAGTTCGCGGTCGAGGTCGGCCTTCCGGACGTGATCGCGCACGGCATGTTCACCATGGCCGAGGCGATCCGCGTCGTCACCGACTGGACCGGCGACCCGGCCGCGGTCGTCGAGTACGGCGTGCGCTTCACCAAGCCGGTCGTCGTGCCGAACGACGGCGAGGGCGCCGCGATCGAGGTCAGCGCCAAGGTCGCGGCCAAGCTCGACGACAACCGGGTGCGGGTGGATCTGCTCGCGATGAGCGCCGGGCAGAAGGTGCTCGGGATGTCGCGGGCTGTCGTCCAGCTGGTCTGACGGATCGGGATGTCGCGTGCCGTAGTCCAGCTTGTCTGACCTGCGAGAACAGTAAGGGGCGCTCCTCAGGCGGGGCGCCCCTTCCGCGTACCCCTTGACGTAGTTAGTAATTGGCCACTAACTTACTCGCATGGTCAGGATGAGTGCGGACGAGCGACGCGAGAGCGTCATCCGGGCGGCGGTCACGGAGTTCTCCCGGGGCGGCTACCACGGCACCTCGACGGAGGCGATCGCCAAGCGGGTCGGTGTCTCGCAGCCGTATCTCTTCCGGCTCTTCCCGGGCAAGCAGGCGATCTTCCTCGAGGCCGCCCGCCGCTGCTGCCGGGACGTCACCGAGGTCTTCCGCCGGGCGTCCGACGGGCTGCAGGGCGAGGAGGCCACCAAGGCGATGGGGGACGCGTACCAGGCGCTCATCGCGGACGACCCCGAGAAACTGCTCATGCAGATGCAGATGTACGTGGCGGTCGCGGCCGCCGAGGCCGCGGGCGACCGTGAGTTCGGCGAGGCGCTGCGGGCGGAGTGGATGGAGATGTACGACGTCGCCAACCTGGCGATGGGGGCGGACGTCGACGAGGCCACGCAGTTCCTCGCGTACGGGATGCTCATCAACGTCCTGGTGTCGATGGGCTTTCAGTCTGATCACCGGGTGTGGGCCGGCTTCTATGACGAGGTTCAGCCGCGGTAGTCCAGGCGTTGGGTGTGAGGCGAGGTGTGGCACGGCACGGAAGGGTGCGCACTTTTGTACCCGCGGAAGTTAGTCATCAATAACTAATCAACTGGCCGGAGGGGAAAGCAATGTCACAGCGAGCAGAGACCGAGACCACCACAGGGCGCGGGGGAGCCGTCTGGGCCCTCGTCATCACCAGCATCGCCGGCTTCATGGCCGCCCTGGACAACCTGGTCGTGACAACCGCCCTGCCCGCGATCCGCGCGGACTTCGGCGGCGAGATGCACGACCTGGAGTGGACGGTCAGCGCGTACACCCTGACCTTCGCCGTTCTGCTGATGTTCGGCGCCGCACTGGGTGACCGCTTCGGCCGGCGCAAGCTCTTCCTCGTCGGGCTCACGATCTTCACCGGCGCCTCCGCGGCGGCCGCGCTCGCCCCAGGCATCGACTCCCTGATCGCCGCCCGCGCCGTCCAGGGCGTCGGCGCCGCGATCATGATGCCGCTCACGCTGACCCTGCTCACGGCCGCCGTTCCGGCCGCCAAGCGCGGGATGGCGTACGGGATCTGGGGCGCGGTCAACGGCCTCGCGGTCGCCAGCGGCCCGCTCATCGGCGGCAGCCTGACCGAGCACATCTCCTGGCAGTGGATCTTCTGGCTGAACGTGCCGCTCGGTCTCACCGTCCTGCCGCTCGCCCGGCTGCGCCTCAAGGAGTCGTACGGCAACGGCGCTCCGCTCGACATCACCGGCACCGTGCTCGCCAGCGGTGGCCTGTTCGGCATCGTCTACGGCCTGATCCGCGGCAACATCGACGGCTGGACCAGCGTCCAGGTCCTCGCCGGCCTGATCGGCGGCGGACTGCTGCTCGCCGCCTTCGTACGCCACGGAATACGTGCCGAGAACCCGATGCTGCCCATGCGGCTGTTCCGCAACCGCGCCTTCGCCGGCATCAATGCGGCGAGCCTGCTGATGTTCCTCGGAATGTTCGGCTCCATCTTCCTGCTCAGCCAGTTCCTGCAGGACGTCCTCGGCTACTCGCCCACCGAGGCGGGCCTGCGGATGCTGCCCTGGACCGGGATGCCGATGATCGTCGCGCCGATCGCGGGCTATCTGTCCGACCGTATCGGCGGCCGCCCGGTGGTCGCCGCGGGCCTGGCCCTGCAGGCGATCGGCCTCGCCTGGTTCGCGGTGATCCTCAGCCCCGACGTCTCGTACGCGGCGCAGCTCCCGGCCCTGATCATCAGCGGTATCGGTATGGCGCTGTTCTTCGCCCCCGCCGCGAACCTGGTCATGTCCAGCGTCCGCCCCTCCGAACAGGGCGTCGCCTCCGGCGCCAACAACGCGCTGCGCGAGGTCGGCGGCGCCCTCGGCATCGCGACCCTCGCGGCCGTCTTCTCGGCGCAGGGCGGTTACGGGCCCGCGCAGACCTTCGTCGACGGACTGCAGCCCGCGCTGTGGGCGGGCGCCGCGGCGGTGGCCGTGGCAGCCCTCGCGGCGCTGGCGATCCCGCGCCGGAGCAAGACCGCCGTGCACGTCGGCGAGACCCATGAGGAGAGCCGCGAACTGATCGGTGCGTGAGGCGCCGGGCAGGAAGGCACGAGGGTACGGTCCGGGAGCTGTCGGCCCCGGACCGTACCCTTGAGCGCGTGCAGGAACTCCACGAAGCCCCGCTCGCCCCACTGACCACCTTCCGGCTCGGCGGCCCGGCCGCCCGCCTGATCACCGCGACCACCGACGCCGAGGTGATCGAAGCCGTGCGCGCGGCCGACGCCGCAGGCACCCCGCTGCTCATCGTCGGCGGTGGCTCGAACCTGATCATCGGCGACAAGGGCTTTGCCGGTACGGCCCTCAGGATTGCCACCCAGGGCTTCGAACTCGACGGTACGCAGCTGGAGCTGGCGGCCGGCGAGGTGTGGACCGACGCCGTGGCGCACACGGTCGAGGCGGGCCTCGCGGGCATCGAGTGCCTGGCCGGCATCCCCGGCTCGGCGGGCGCGACCCCGATCCAGAACGTGGGGGCGTACGGGCAGGAGGTCTCCAGCACCATCACCGAGGTAATCGCGTACGACCGCGAAGCCGGTGAGACGGTCACCCTCCCGAACGCCGAATGCGCCTTCTCGTACCGCCACAGCCGCTTCAAGTCCGACCCGGAGCGCTACGTCGTCCTGCGCGTCCGCTTCGCACTCGAGGACGCCGGCGGTCTGAGCGCCCCCCTCAAGTACCCGGAGACCGCCCGCGCCCTCGGCGTCGAGGCCGGCGACCGCGTACCGCTCGGACAGGCCCGCGAGACGGTGCTCAAGCTGCGCGCAGGCAAGGGCATGGTGCTCGACCCGGAGGACCACGACACGTGGTCGGCGGGTTCGTTCTTCACCAACCCGATCCTGACGGCGGGCGAGTACGAGGCGTTCCTGGAGCGTGCCCACGAGCGCCTCGGCGCCGACGTCACCCCGCCCGCGTACCCGGCGGGGGAGGGGCGGACGAAGACCTCGGCCGCCTGGCTGATCGACAAGGCCGGCTTCACCAAGGGGTACGGCACGGGCCCGGCCCGTATCTCCACCAAGCACACCCTGGCCCTGACGAACCGGGGCGCGGCCACCACGGAGGACCTCCTCGCGCTGGCCCGCGAGGTCGTCGCCGGGGTCCACGAGGCCTTCGGAGTCACCTTGGTCAACGAGCCCGTGATGGTCGGCGTATCCCTCTGAGCTGGGAATTCATGCTTGACCGCGCTGTGGGGTGCCCCTGATAGTGACTGCGCCGACTTGACCGGCGACAGCACATCAGGGGTGGGGACCACAGATGCACGACAACAACGGGCAGTTCGGGCTGCCCGTGGACGGCCAGTCCGCGCAGCTCGCCATCGAGCGCGCCCAGGCGCTGCTGCGGGCGGGGGAGTTCAAGGCGGCGCGTACGCAGGCACAGGACGCACTCGACGCGTTCGGGCCCTACGCGGGGCTGTATCTGGTCCTCGGCCGGGCACATGCCGCCGAGAACGAGGACGATCACGACGCGGCCGCGGAGCGCACCTTCCAGATGGGCCTGGTCACCTTCCCCGACGACCTGGACCTGCTCGCCGCCTACGCGGAGTTCGGTCTGGCCGGCGACGCGCTCGACGAGCCGGGCCGGGTGTCACGCGGCAGGGCCGCGGCGGGCCGGGTCAAGGGACTCGCGCCCCCTTCCCCGCAGGCGCGCGAGCGCCACCCGGGCGGGGGGTCCGGCGCCCAGTGGGCGGAGCCCGCCACCGTCCAGCGCTACGACGCACGCAGCGCGCTGTCCGGTGGCGTGGACGTGCGGACAGCCGCCGCGCACGCCGAGCAGGCGGCCGCCGCGTGGCCCTACGACCGTCGCCTCGCGGTACGCGCCGAGACCCTCGCGGGCCTGGCCCGGCCCAGCGCCCTGCTCGCTCGCATCGTGGTGCGCACGCCGCACATGTACGCCCTGGTCGCGGCCCTGCTCGTGGCCGCTGTCGCCCTCGGAGCGCCCGCGCTCCACCTGCCCGCGCCGGTGGCGTACTCCGCCGCACTGGTGCTGCTCCCCGTACTGCAGCAACACGTCCTGCTCCGCCGCGCCCGCGCGCGGGCCGAGGTCAGGCTGCCCCTCGACCACCGGGAGCCGGCCCCGGGCGCCCCCGACCTTCCGTCCGCCACCCGGCGTGAGCGGCTGATCGGCGCGCTCGCGGTCCTTGTGGCGTTCGGGTCGGTGACGGGGTCCGCCGGGTGGTACGCGGCGCGGGCGGCGGAGTATCCGCGGTACGAGGCGTCGGTGCCGACGTCCTTTCTCGGCCTTCCGCTCCACACGGGGGATGCGGTGAGCGGGGTGATGGAGAAGCGAGTGGCAGGCATGCCCCTGCCACCCGGAGCACGGGCCTTCTCCGGTGTCTACTCGTCCCAGGAGGAAGGTGTGGCCTTTATCCTCTTCGGCGCGACGGGGGACCTGCATCGTGAAGATCCCGCCGAGCTTCTCGCCGCCATGCGCAACGGGTTCTCTGCCCTGGGGGAACCGACGGACTCCTGGAGCGCCGACCCGGGATCGCTCGGAGGACGCATGGAGTGCATGGGCTATGCGCTCGGCCAAGGGCCCCTCACCCTCTGTGCCTGGATCGACAAGGGCAGCGTGGGCATCGTGGCGACCCCCGCGGAAGCGGACCACGTCTCCCTGCCCCGATTCACCCGCGAACTCCGCGAAGCCACGCTCCGCCCCGCCGACAGAGGCGCAGCCTGACCGGGCGCGCCGAGCGCAGAGATGAGTTCCGGTCGCTGAGGCAGTCACCCTTTTCGTAGACCTCCATGGACCTCATGGCGACGGGAAGGCCACCCATGACCGCTCTGCGCACCCTCCTCCAGCGCTACGTGGATGAAGGCACCGTTCCCGGTGCAGTCGCCCTGATCGCTCACGGCGACCGGGTGGAGGTCCAGGCCGTCGGTGCCACCGGCCTCGGCTCCGGCACCCCCATGACCCGCGACACCCTCTTCCGTATCGCCTCGATCACCAAGCCCATCGTCGCCGCGGCCGTCCTCATGCTGATCGAGGACGGCCGCATCGGTCTGGACGATCCGGTCGCACACTGGCTCCCCGAGCTGGAGAAGCCGCGGGTCGTCCGTACCCCGGACGCTGCCGTGGACGACACCGTCCCGGCCGTCCGCCCCATCACGGTCCGCCACCTGCTCGACTTCACGGCCGGATACGGCTTCACGTCCGACTTCTCCAAGCCCGCCCTCGCCCCGCTCTTCACCGAGCTCAAGCAGGGGCCGCCGAGGCCGCAGGAAGTCGCCGCCACCGACGAGTGGATGGCGGCCCTCGCGCAAGTCCCGCTGCTGCACCAGCCGGGGGACACCTGGCTCTACAACACCTGTTCCGAGCTCCAGGGCGTGCTGATCGCCCGGGTCTCGGGGCGGTCGCTCGGCGGCTTCCTCGCCGAGCGGATCTTTGAGCCGCTGGGCATGAAGGACACCGGATTCTCCGTCCCCGCAACGGAGTTGGGCCGCTTCACCTCGTACTACCGCAACAGCCCCGACGGCAGTGGCCTGGAACTGGTGGACGCCCCCGACGGCCAGTGGAGCAGCGAGCCCGCCTTCCTCTCCGGCGCGGGCGGACTGGTCTCGACCGTCGACGACTGGTACGCCTTCGCGCGCATGATGCTCGCCGAAGGCGCCTCGGGCGCGGGCCACCGCCTGCTGTCCCCGGACTCGCTCCGCGCCATGGTCACCAACCAGCTCACCGAAGCCCAGCGCGCGGGCAGCGACCTGTTCCTCGATGGCCAGGGCTGGGGTTACGGCGCAGGAGTCGACCTCGTGGCGGCCCACCCGTGGAGCGTCCCCGGCCGCTACGGCTGGGTCGGCGGCACCGGCACCTCGGCCCATCTCCATCCGGCCACGGGTGCGGTCGGCATCCTGCTCACACAGGTCGAGCTGGGCGGTCCGACCCCACCGACCCTCCTGGAGGAGTTCTGGCAGCTGACGAACATGCCAGGCAGCAGCGCAACCTGACCCGTCAGCAGCCCGGGCCTGATGCGGCAGTCGGCACGCCCTGACGCGACAGTCGCCCGGCCTGACGCGACGGTCGCGCGACCTGACGCGACGGTCGCCCGCCCTGACGCGACGGTCGCGCGACCTGACCCGGCAGCCGCGCGACCTGACCGGCAGCCTGGCCGCCTGACGCGACAGCTGCCGACCGCCCTTCAGTAGGCGACTCCGACCGCCTGCTTGACGGTCCCCGGATCGTCGATCAGCGCCAGCATCGCGTGCGCCACATCCGCTCGCCCGATCGTGCGCGCGCTGCGCGGATTGCCGCCGGTCCGCGTGCGATACGTGCCCGTCACCGGCTTGTCGACCAGCTTCGGCGGCCGCACCGAGGTCCAGTCGGTCGCGCTGGAGGCCAGCTCGTCCTCCATCACCCGCAGATCGTCGTACACCGGCTTGAGCACCCGGCTGATCACCCGGAACATCACCCGGTCCACCGCCGGCTCGCGCTCCGCCGCTGCACCGGCGAGCGGCGCGGCGCTGACCACGAGCAGCCGCCGCACGCCCTCCGCCTCCATGGCCCGCAGCACCGGCCGCGTGAGCCGGGCCGCGATCCCGTCGCGCGCGTCCTTCATTCCGCGCGCCCCGAGCCCCGAGAGCACCGCGTCGCGCCCGGCGACAGCGGCCCGCAGCCCTTCGGCATCCGACAGGTCGGCCCGGAAGACCTCAAGGCGCTCCCCTTGTACGGACAGCCGGGCAGGGTCCCGTACGACTGCCGTGACCTGGTGTCCCGCCGCCAGCGCCTGCCGGACGATCTCCTGCCCGATCCCGCCGGTCGCACCGAAAACAGTGAGCTTCATGGCCCCTCCTCGGGTGGGTAAGTACTCACTTCGGTCGGTGAACACTCACTCACCGCCCGGGGTGGGTGAGTATTCACTCACCCCTAGAGTGGGTAAGCATTCACTCACCCGTCAAGCCCCCCCAGGAGCCCCCATGCAGAAACCGGCCAGAGCCCGCATCCTCGACGCCGCCCATCACCTGATGCTCAGCGTCGGCCTGGCCCGCGCCACCACCAAGGTCATCGCGAAGGAGGCCGGCTGCTCCGAGGCCGCCCTCTACAAGCACTTCACCAGCAAGGAGGAGCTCTTCGTGACCGTCCTGCAGGAGCGCCTGCCCAGGCTCACACCGCTCCTCGACCAGTTGGCCGGAAACCCCAGCGCACGCTCCATCGAGGAGAACCTCGTCCGGATCGCCCACGAGGCCGCGCTGTTCTACGAGCAGAGCTTCCCGATCGCCGCGTCTCTGTACGCCGAGACCCAGCTCAAGACCCGCCATGAAGCGGCCATGCGCGAGATGGGCACGGGCCCTCATATGCCGATCGTCGGCCTGGACGCCTATCTCCGTGCCGAGCAGGTGGCAGGCCGTATCCGCCCCGAAGCCGACACGTACGCGGCCGCGTCCCTGCTCCTCGGCGCCTGCGCCCAGCGCGCCTTCGCGTACGACGCGGCAGGCCAGTTCCCGCCCCCTCCGGCGGACGCGTTCGCGCGTGACCTCGTCCGCACGCTCCTGGCGGGGATCGGCTAGCGGCCCCCTCGGCCGGCCCGCGTCAGCCCGCAACCCGCGTCAGTCCGCAACCCGCATCAGCCCGCAACCCGCGTCAGCCGACGATCCAGTCGTCGATCCCGGCGAGCAGCTTGTCCCGCACGTCGTGGGGCGCGGCCGACGCACGCACCGACTGCCGCGCCAGCTCCGCCAGTTCGGCGTCCGTGAACCCGTGGTACGCCCGCGCCAGTTCGTACTGCGCCGCAAGCCGGGACCCGAAGAGCAGCGGGTCGTCCGCCCCCAGCGCCATCGGCACCCCGGCCTCGAACAGCTTCCTCAGCGGTACGTCCTCGGGCTTCTCGTAGACCCCGAGCGCGACATTGGACGACGGACAGACCTCGCAGGCCACACCCCTGTCGGCAAGGCGCTTGAGGAGCCGCGGATCCTCGGCGGCCCGCACTCCGTGCCCGATGCGCGAGGCGTGCAGATCGTCGAGACAGTCCCGTACCGACGCGGGCCCCGTCAGCTCCCCGCCGTGCGGCGCCGCGAGCAGACCGCCCTCGCGCGCGATCGCGAAGGCGCGATCGAAATCCCTTGCCATGCCCCGGCGTTCATCGTTCGACAACCCGAACCCGACGATGCCCCGGTCCGCGTACCGCACCGCGAGCCGGGCCAGCGTGCGCGCGTCCAGCGGGTGCTTCATCCGGTTCGCGGCGACCAGGACACGCATGCCGAGCCCCGTCTCCCGCGAAGCCGTGTCCACCGCGTCGAGGATGAGCTCGAGCGCCGGAATCAGACCGCCGAGCCGTGGGGCGTACGAGGTCGGGTCGACCTGGATCTCCAGCCACCCGGACCCGTCCCGGATGTCCTCCTCGGCGGCCTCCCTGACCAGGCGCTGAATATCCTCGGGCTCCCGCAGACAGGACCGCGCCATGTCGTAGAGGCGCTGGAACCGGAACCACCCGCGCTCATCGGTCGCCCGCAGCTTCGGCGGCTCCCCGCCGGTCAGCGCCTCCGGCAGATGCACGCCGTACTTGTCGGCGAGCTCGAGCAGGGTCGTGGGCCGCATCGACCCGGTGAAGTGCAGATGCAGATGGGCCTTCGGCAACAGCCGTACGTCACGTACACGCTCCATCTGAAGATCCTGCCGTACGCACCAGGCGTCCCGGTAGCCGCTTTCCACCAACGAGTACTTGCCCGAACGAACAAACGGGCCCCCGGCCGAAGCCAGGGGCCCGTACAAGTCCGCGGAGGTCAGCGCGCCTCGGCGAGCAGCTTCTGGATCCGCGAGACGCCCTCGACGAGGTCCTCGTCGCCGAGCGCGTACGAAAGCCGCAGGTAACCCGGCGTACCGAAGGCCTCGCCCGGCACCACCGCGACCTCGACCTCGTCCAGGATGAGCGCGGCGAGCTCGACGGAGGACTCCGGGCGCTTGCCGCGGATCTCCTTGCCGAGCAGACCCTTCACCGAGGGGTACGCGTAGAAGGCGCCCTCGGGCACAGGGCACAGGACGCCGTCGATCTCGTTGAGCATCCGCACGATCGTCTGGCGGCGACGGTCGAAAGCGGTCTTCATCTCGTCGACGGCCGACAGGTCACCGGACACGGCGGCGATGGCGGCCACCTGCGCGACGTTGGAGACGTTGGAGGTGGCGTGCGACTGCAGGTTGGACGCGGCCTTGACCACGTCCTTCGGGCCGATGACCCATCCCACGCGCCAGCCGGTCATGGCGTACGTCTTGGCCACACCGTTGACGATGATGCACTTGTCGCGCAGCTCGGGCACGACCACCGGCAGGGACGCGAACTCCGCGTCGCCGTACACCAGGTGCTCGTAGATCTCGTCGGTCAGGACCCACAGACCCTTGGCGGCGGCCCAGCGGCCGATCTCCTCGACCTGCGCGCGGGTGTAGACGGCGCCCGTCGGGTTGGAGGGGGAGACGAAGAGCAGCACCTTGGTGTTCTCGGTGACGGCCGCTTCCAGCTGCTCCACCGAGACCCGGTAGCCGGTCGTCTCGTCCGCGGTCACGAACACCGGGACACCACCCGCGAGCTGGATCGACTCCGGGTACGTCGTCCAGTACGGGGTCGGCACGATGACCTCGTCACCCGGATCCAGGATCGTCGCGAAGGCCTCGTAGATCGCCTGCTTGCCACCGTTGGTGACCAGCACGTTGGCGGCCTCGACCTCGTATCCCGAGTCGCGCAGCGTCTTCGCGGCGATCGCGGCCTTGAGCTCGGGCAGCCCGCCGGCCGGCGTGTACCGGTGGTACTTCGGGTTCTTGCAGGCCTCGATGGCGGCCTCGACGATGTAACCGGGCGTCGGGAAGTCCGGCTCACCGGCGCCGAAGCCGATCACCGGCCGGCCGGCGGCCTTGAGGGCCTTGGCCTTGGCGTCGACGGCGAGGGTCGCGGACTCGGAGATCGCTCCGATCCTGCGGGAGATACGGCGTTCGGTGGGTGGGGTTGCAGCGCTCATGCGCCCCATCGTTCCAGACCCGCGCAGCCCCGAGCACATGAGTTCCGAAGAGCGGACATCGCCCCTGGACAGGTGTCTGATGGGCAGCGGGCAGGTACCTGTTCGACGCCACGGCCCGGACCACGTACACTCATCCCTCGTTGGCCCTCACAGGCCGCTCCCACCTACCGCACCCCGTGCGACTGTTGGGATGCGGTACGTTGGGGGAACTCAAAGGGTCGTAGCTCAATTGGTAGAGCACCGGTCTCCAAAACCGGCGGTTGGGGGTTCAAGTCCCTCCGGCCCTGCTACACACACCATCGCCAGGATGTGTGCGCATGTACGTACTGCAAAGCACCGCCGTGCGGCTCTCCCGGGCGCGGCACGGCCACGACCCGGAATCAGGTGAAAACGAGTGACGGACGCCGTGGGCTCCATCGACACGCCTGATGCCCCGGACGAGGCGACCGAGTCCAAGAAGAAGGCTCGTAAGGGCGGCAAGCGAGGAAAGAAGGGCCCCCTGGGCCGCCTCGCGATCTTCTACCGCCAGATCGTCGCCGAACTCCGCAAGGTTGTCTGGCCGACTCGCAATCAGCTGACGACATACACCACAGTGGTGATTGTCTTCGTTGTCATCATGATCGGCTTGGTGACCGTGATTGACTATGGCTTCTCCGAAGCCGTCAAGTACATCTTCGGTTAGAAGCCACAGCGACAAGGACGCCGTTACCTTCGGCGTCCCTTTCGCGCGTTCCACCCCCATTTTGTAGCCAGGAAGAAGCAGCCACCGTGTCTGACCCGAACCTGAACGACGCCAGCGAGTCGATCGAGTCCGTAGAGGACCAGCTCGACATCGTCGAGGCGGCGGACTCCGTGGACCCGGACCAGGCCGAAGCTGCCGACGCCGCTGCCGGCGAGTCCGCCGAAGAAGCGGCCGTGCACGTCGAGGACGAAGCCGAAGCCGTCGCCGAGACGGAGGCCGACGAGGCCGCCGCCGAGGACGTCGCCGCCGAGGAGCCCGACGAGGACGTCGCCGACGAGGAGCCCGCCGAGCCGGTCGACCCGATCGCCGCCCTGCGCGAGGAACTGCGCACGCTGCCCGGCGAGTGGTACGTGATCCACACCTACGCCGGTTACGAGAACCGCGTGAAGACCAACCTCGAGCAGCGCGCCGTCTCGCTCAACGTCGAGGACTTCATCTTCCAGGCCGAGGTGCCGCAGGAAGAGGTCGCCCAGATCAAGAACGGCGAGCGCAAGACGATCAAGCAGAACAAGCTGCCTGGTTACGTGCTCGTCCGCATGGACCTGACGAACGAGTCCTGGGGCGTCGTCCGCAACACCCCCGGCGTCACCGGCTTCGTGGGCAACGCCTACGACCCGTACCCGCTGACCCTGGACGAGATCGTCAAGATGCTCGCCCCGGAGGCCGAGGAGAAGGCCGCCCGCGAGGCCGCCGAGGCCGAGGGCAAGCCCGCTCCGCAGCGCAAGGTCGAGGTCCAGGTTCTGGACTTCGAGGTCGGCGACTCGGTCACCGTCACCGACGGCCCGTTCGCGACGCTGCAGGCGACCATCAACGAGATCAACGCCGACTCGAAGAAGGTCAAGGGCCTCGTCGAGATCTTCGGCCGCGAGACCCCGGTCGAGCTGAGCTTCGACCAGATCCAGAAGAACTAGCTCTTACTGGACAGCACGCTTCCGAACAGGTCAGACGGGCTCTCTAAAGCCGGTCTGACCTGCTCGGTTTTTAGCCGCGCATGGATACCCGTTATCGTTGTGCGGTATGCCTCCATCCGGATGATCGGGTGAAGGCGGTTCACTCTCACTAGGACCCGGAGAGAGCAATGCCTCCCAAGAAGAAGAAGGTCACGGGGCTTATCAAGCTCCAGATCCAGGCCGGCGCGGCCAACCCGGCTCCGCCGGTCGGCCCTGCCCTTGGCCAGCACGGCGTCAACATCATGGAGTTCTGCAAGGCCTACAACGCCGCGACCGAGTCGCAGCGTGGCTGGGTGATCCCGGTGGAGATCACGGTCTACGAAGACCGCTCCTTCACCTTCATCACCAAGACGCCGCCGGCCGCGAAGATGATCCTGAAGGCCGCCGGTATCGAGAAGGGCTCCGGCGAGCCCCACAAGACCAAGGTCGCCAAGATCACGCTGGCTCAGGTCCGCGAGATCGCCGAGACCAAGATGGCCGACCTGAACGCGAACGACCTGGACGCCGCGTCCAAGATCATCGCGGGCACCGCCCGTTCCATGGGCGTCACGGTCGAGGGCTGACCTCACCCCCGTAAGACCTTTGAAGTAGTGGTAGGGCCAGCGCTGGTCCGCACCACGAACTCCCACCCTGAACCTCAGGAGTAGATGTGAAGCGCAGCAAGACTCTCCGCGCTGCGGACGCCAAGATCGACCGGGACAAGCTCTACGCCCCGCTCGAGGCCGTCCGTCTCGCCAAGGAGACCTCCGCGACCAAGTTCGACGGCACCGTCGAGGTCGCCTTCCGCCTGGGTGTCGACCCGCGCAAGGCCGACCAGATGGTCCGTGGCACCGTGAACCTCCCGCACGGCACCGGCAAGACCGCCCGGGTCCTGGTCTTCGCGACCGGTGACCGTGCTGCGGCCGCGGAAGCCGCGGGCGCCGACATCGTCGGCTCCGACGAGCTGATCGCCGAGATCGCGGCGGGCAACCGCCTCAACGAGTTCGACGCGGTCGTCGCCACCCCGGACCTCATGGGCAAGGTCGGCCGTCTCGGCCGCGTCCTCGGCCCGCGTGGTCTCATGCCCAACCCGAAGACCGGCACCGTGACGCCCGACGTCGCCAAGGCGGTCAACGAGATCAAGGGCGGCAAGATCGAGTTCCGCGTCGACAAGCACTCGAACCTGCACTTCATCATCGGCAAGGTCTCCTTCGACGAGACCAAGCTGGTGGAGAACTACGGCGCGGCCCTGGAGGAGATCCTCCGTCTGAAGCCGTCCGCCGCCAAGGGTCGCTACATCAAGAAGGCCGCCATCGCCACCACGATGGGCCCCGGCATTCCGCTCGACCCGAACCGCACCCGCAACCTCCTCGTCGAGGAGGACCCGGCCGCGGTCTGGGCTTGAAGCTCACAGCTGGTCATTGCCCTGCCCCCGCCGCCCCCCGGGGGGCCTGGCGGGTCCGGGGTTTTTGCGTTTCTACGTGTCGGTGGCCTCGGCTACGTTGACTGTCTACTCATAAGCACCACTGGGGGGTTGCACCGATGAGCACGTACAAGCGCATAGGCCTGGCCGCCGTATCCGCCGCCACTCTGGTCGCCGTGGCCGGCTGCCAGGGCTCGGGGACGGACGGCAAGGCCGCCGCCGACAAGGCGCCGAGGTTCCAGTCGCGTGCGACGGCGATCAAGACGCTGACGGCCGCGTACGAGAAGACGGCCGAGGCGAAGTCCGCCAAGGTCGAGATGACCATGTCGATGCCGGCCGGCCTGGACGGCGGGGGCGACATGAAGATGTCCGGTGTCATGGGCTGGGACCCGACCGTCCTGGACATGACGATGTCGGGCTCGGCGCTCAGCGCGGGTGACCCGGACGCGCCCGAGCAGATCCGCATGGTCATGCGCGACAACGTGATGTACATGGACATGGGCAAAGCCGCGCTCGCCGAGATGGACGGCAAGCGCTGGATGAAGATGGACTTCGGCGCCATGGCCGACAAGATGGCCGAGGAAGGCGCCGACCCGCAGCTGCAGAAGGCGCTGACGGGCGGCATGGAGAACATGAACCAGGACCCGGCCCAGCAGATGGCCCTGCTCCTGGAGTCCGAGAACCTCAAGCACCTCGGCACCGAGACGGTCGCCGGCCAGAAGGCCGACCACTACAAGGGCAAGCTGACGGTCGCGGAGATGCTGGAGTCCAACGACTCCCTCGACTTCCTCGAAGGCAAGGACCGCGAGGAGCTCCTGAAGAACATGGAGAAGTCCGGCATCAAGGGCTACGACACCGAGGTCTGGGTCAACAAGGACGGCTACCCGGTCAAGATGGATGTCGGGATGGAGTCCCCGGAGGGCACCGTCGAGATCCACCAGACGTTCTCCGACTACGGGGCCAAGGCTCAGGTCGAGGTTCCGCCGGCGTCGCAGACCTTCGACGTCCTGAAGATGCTCGAGGAGCTCGAGGGTCTCGGCCTGGAAGAGGGCGGCCTCGAAGGCTGATCCGACGCGGTGGCAGGGCAGCTGTACGGCGAGCGGGCCGGGCGCATCGTAGATGCTCCTGGCCCGATTTGCTCGACAAGCATTCGTTCGCGTACTCTTCCGAGGAAGCCAAAGACCGCTGGTCGTTGCTGTGCGCCCGTCAGGGAGCGCGGCGGCCGAAGGATCCGCATTAGCGGACGACCCGCGCAGGTGACTGTGGAATGCACTCCCGGATGGTTACATTCGGTTTGAGTTCACGCCCCGTGCGCCTGCGCCGGGGCGTTTCGTTTTGTACAGCCCGTTTGTGCAGAGCCCCTTCTCCAAGTGCCTGATTCAGGCGGTCCGGCGAACGCGACTGATCGGAAGGTCAGTCGAGGATCATCACCCCGGAAGGAGGCCGAGGCTCATGGCGACGACCGAGAAGGTCACAGCTGTCGAGGAGATCACGCGCGACCTGCGCAACTCCAACGCCGCTGTTGTCACCTCGTACACCGGACTCAGCGTGGCGCAGCTCAAGCAGCTGCGCCGTTCTCTCGGCGAGAACGCTCAGTACCGAGTGGTGAAGAACACGCTGACCAAGATCGCGGCCCAGGAGGCCGGGTTCTCTGCGCTGGACGAGCACCTCAAGGGCTCGACGGCCGTTGCCTTCGTTACCGGTGACCCGGTCGAGGCGGCGAAGGGTCTGCGTGACTTCGCCAAGGACAACCCCGCTCTCGTCATCAAGGGCGGTGTCCTTGATGGCAAGGCGCTGTCCGCCGACGAGATCAAGAAGCTTGCGGACCTCGAGTCCCGCGAGGTTCTGCTCGCCAAGCTGGCGGGTGCCATGAAGGGTAAGCAGACTCAGGCTGCTCAGGTCTTCCAGGCGCTCCCGTCGAAGTTCGTCCGCACCGCGGAAGCGCTTCGTGCCAAGCAGGCCGAGCAGGGCGGTGCCGAGTAATTCGGCTCGCGCATTGACTGTCGCCCACCGGGCGGCGGTCGCAGCGGGCCCGAATGTACGCCCGCCTCTCTAGTACACCCCGGCACCAGCCGAATTAGTGGAAGGACGCCATCATGGCGAAGCTGTCCCAGGACGACCTGCTCGCGCAGTTCGAAGAGATGACCCTCATCGAGCTCTCCGAGTTCGTGAAGGCCTTCGAGGAGAAGTTCGACGTCACCGCCGCCGCGGCCGTCGCCGTTGCCGGCCCCGCCGCTGCGGGCGCCCCGGCCGAGGCCGAGGCCGAGCAGGACGAGTTCGACGTCATCCTCACCGGTGCCGGCGACAAGAAGATCCAGGTCATCAAGGTCGTGCGTGAGCTCACCTCGCTGGGTCTCAAGGAGGCCAAGGACCTCGTCGACGGCACCCCGAAGCCGGTCCTCGAGAAGGTCGCCAAGGAGGCCGCTGAGAAGGCTGCCGAGTCCCTCAAGGCTGCCGGCGCCTCCGTCGAGGTCAAGTGACTTCACGAGTCGTCTGACTCTTTCGCGTAGTACGGCCCCAGGGCTGTAACGCGCAGACACTGAAGGGCGATCACCCATATGGGTGGTCGCCCTTCGGCGTTCCTGTGACGGCTGCCTTGCGCTGGCGGTGCGGCCGAGTATGGTGATCTTCGTTGTGCTCTCCCAGGCCCCCCAAGGCTCCCGGTGACGATCTCCACGGGACAGGGGGCCTTGACGAACCGCACGCAGCGCGCAATTCTCAGGACGCGTCGTCACATCGATCCGGATCCGAGGCATGGATCGAAGACGAACTGGGCAGTGTGGATATGCGTCCACCGGCGAGGGGTCTGCCGGGGGCGCCACAACAGCAGCATTCGAGGTGTTCGTGGGTCGGTCGAAAACCCGCACTGGACATCAGTGGGCCTAGTGGCTACACTGACCCTTTGCGCTGCCTGTTAGCTGCCTCCTGCCCGTCACCAGGGGCATGCCCATGCTTGAGCTTCGTCGGCCGACCTTCCCTGACCTGGGGTTTTCTGTCGACGCGTTCAGCCTGGGACCGGTACGCGCGTAGTGAGTCCGAGCCCTCGGAAGGACCCCCTCTTGGCCGCCTCGCGCACTGCCTCGACCGCGATTACGAACAACGGCGCCAGCACCGCCCCGCTGCGCATCTCCTTTGCAAAGATCAAAGAGCCCCTCGAGGTTCCGAACCTGCTCGCGCTGCAGACCGAGAGCTTTGACTGGCTGCTCGGCAACACCGCTTGGCAGAGTCGGGTCGAGGCCGCTCTGGAATCAGGTCAGGACGTCCCCACCAAGTCCGGTCTGGAGGAGATCTTCGAGGAGATCTCCCCGATCGAGGACTTCTCCGGGTCGATGTCGCTGACCTTCCGCGACCACCGCTTCGAGCCTCCGAAGAACTCGATCGACGAGTGCAAGGAGCGCGACTTCACGTACGCGGCCCCGCTCTTCGTCACCGCCGAGTTCACCAACAACGAGACCGGCGAGATCAAGTCCCAGACGGTCTTCATGGGCGACTTCCCGCTCATGACGAGCAAGGGCACCTTCTGCATCAACGGCACCGAGCGTGTCGTCGTCTCGCAGCTGGTCCGCTCGCCGGGTGTCTACTTCGACTCCTCCATCGACAAGACGTCCGACAAGGACATCTTCTCGGCCAAGATCATCCCGTCCCGGGGTGCCTGGCTCGAGATGGAGATCGACAAGCGCGACATGGTCGGTGTCCGTATCGACCGCAAGCGCAAGCAGTCCGTCACCGTTCTCCTGAAGGCTCTCGGTTGGACGACCGAGCAGATCCTCGAGGAGTTCGGCGAGTACGAGTCGATGCGCGCCACCCTGGAGAAGGACCACACCCAGGGCCAGGACGACGCGCTGCTCGACATCTACCGCAAGCTGCGTCCGGGCGAGCCGCCGACGCGTGAGGCCGCTCAGACGCTGCTCGAGAACCTCTACTTCAACCCGAAGCGCTACGACCTCGCGAAGGTCGGCCGCTACAAGGTGAACAAGAAGCTCGGCGCCGAAGAGCCGCTGGACGCCGGCGTGCTCACCACCGACGACGTCATCGCCACCATCAAGTACCTGGTGAAGCTGCACGCCGGTGAGACCGAGACCGTCGGTGCCTCGGGCCGCGAGATCGTCGTCGAGACCGACGACATCGACCACTTCGGCAACCGTCGTATCCGTAACGTCGGCGAGCTCATCCAGAACCAGGTCCGTACGGGTCTGGCCCGTATGGAGCGCGTCGTGCGTGAGCGCATGACGACCCAGGACGTCGAGGCGATCACGCCGCAGACCTTGATCAACATTCGCCCCGTGGTGGCGTCGATCAAGGAGTTCTTCGGTACGTCGCAGCTGTCCCAGTTCATGGACCAGACGAACCCGCTGTCGGGGCTGACGCACAAGCGTCGTCTGAACGCGCTGGGCCCCGGTGGTCTGTCCCGTGAGCGGGCCGGCTTCGAGGTCCGTGACGTGCACCCCTCGCACTACGGCCGCATGTGCCCGATCGAGACGCCCGAAGGCCCGAACATCGGTCTGATCGGCTCGCTCGCTTCGTACGGCCGCATCAACCCGTTCGGTTTCATCGAGACGCCGTACCGCAAGGTCGTCGACGGCATCGTCACCGACGACGTCGACTACCTGACGGCCGACGAAGAGGACCGATTCGTCATCGCGCAGGCCAATGCGCCGCTGACGGACGACTTCCACTTCGAAGAGTCCCGCGTCCTGGTCCGCCGCCGTGGCGGCGAGATCGACTACATCCCGGGCGACGACGTCGACTACATGGACGTCTCGCCGCGCCAGATGGTGTCGGTCGCGACCGCGATGATCCCGTTCCTCGAGCACGACGACGCCAACCGCGCGCTCATGGGCTCCAACATGATGCGCCAGGCCGTCCCGCTGATTAAGGCGGAGGCGCCGCTGGTCGGCACCGGCATGGAGTACCGCTGTGCGGTCGACGCCGGTGACGTCATCAAGGCCGAGAAGGACGGTGTCGTCCAGGAGGTCTCCGCCGACTACGTGACGGTGGCGAACGACGACGGCACGTACACCACGTACCGCATCGCCAAGTTCTCCCGCTCGAACCAGGGCACGTCCTTCAACCAGAAGGTCATCGTCGACGAGGGCGCTCGCGTCATCGAGGGCCAGGTTCTCGCCGACGGTCCCTCGACCGAAGAGGGCGAGATGGCCCTCGGCAAGAACCTGCTCGTGGCGTTCATGCCGTGGGAGGGTCACAACTACGAGGACGCGATCATCCTGTCGCAGCGCCTCGTGCAGGACGACGTCCTCTCCTCGATCCACATCGAGGAGCACGAGGTCGACGCCCGTGACACCAAGCTCGGCCCGGAGGAGATCACCCGGGACATCCCGAACGTCTCCGAGGAGGTCCTCTCGGACCTCGACGAGCGCGGCATCATCCGGATCGGTGCCGACGTCGTCGCCGGCGACATCCTCGTCGGCAAGGTCACGCCCAAGGGTGAGACCGAGCTGACGCCGGAGGAGCGCCTGCTGCGCGCGATCTTCGGTGAGAAGGCCCGTGAGGTCCGTGACACCTCGCTGAAGGTGCCGCACGGCGAGATCGGCAAGGTCATCGGCGTCCGCGTCTTCGACCGTGAAGAGGGCGACGAGCTGCCGCCGGGCGTGAACCAGCTGGTTCGTGTCTACGTGGCGCAGAAGCGCAAGATCAACAACGGTGACAAGCTCGCCGGTCGTCACGGCAACAAGGGCGTCATCTCCAAGATCAACCCGATCGAGGACATGCCGTTCCTGGAGGACGGCACCCCGGTCGACATCATCCTCAACCCGCTCGGTGTCCCGTCCCGAATGAACCCGGGCCAGGTCCTCGAGATCCACCTCGGCTGGCTCGCCAGCCAGGGCTGGAACGTGCAGGGTGCCGAGGAGTGGATGCAGCGTCTGCAGTCCATCGGCGCCGATGAGGTGCCCGGCGGCTCCAACGTCGCGACCCCAGTGTTCGACGGTGCCCGCGAGGACGAGATCTCCGGTCTCTTCGAGCACACCATCCCGAACCGTGACGGTGTGCGCATGGTGCAGCCGTCCGGCAAGGCCCAGCTGTTCGACGGTCGTTCGGGAGAGCCGTTCCCGGACCCGATCTCGGTCGGCTACATGTACATCCTGAAGCTGCACCACCTGGTCGACGACAAGCTCCACGCGCGTTCGACCGGACCGTACTCGATGATCACCCAGCAGCCGCTGGGTGGTAAGGCGCAGTTCGGTGGCCAGCGCTTCGGTGAGATGGAGGTGTGGGCGCTTGAGGCTTATGGCGCCGCGTACGCCCTCCAGGAGCTGCTCACGATCAAGTCCGACGACGTCACGGGCCGCGTGAAGGTCTACGAAGCCATCGTCAAGGGCGAGAACATCCCCGAGCCGGGCATTCCCGAGTCCTTCAAGGTGCTCATCAAGGAAATGCAGTCGCTCTGCCTCAACGTGGAGGTGCTGTCCTCGGACGGTATGTCCATCGAGATGCGCGACACCGACGAGGACGTCTTCCGCGCTGCGGAAGAGCTCGGTATCGACCTGTCCCGGCGGGAGCCGAGCAGCGTCGAAGAGGTCTGACGGGGTCCCCTGCCCCCCCCCCCCCCCGGCCGGGGGGGGGCGCCCCCCGGCCCGCGCGGCCGGGTGGCGGGACCCCGGACCCCGTACAGACCATTGATGAGACACAACCCTGAGAGGGATTGACGCATAGTGCTCGACGTCAACTTCTTCGACGAGCTCCGGATCGGCCTGGCCACCGCTGACGACATCCGTCAGTGGAGCCACGGCGAGGTCAAGAAGCCCGAGACGATCAACTACCGCACGCTCAAGCCCGAAAAGGACGGACTCTTCTGCGAGAAGATCTTCGGTCCGACCCGGGACTGGGAGTGCTACTGCGGCAAGTACAAGCGTGTCCGCTTCAAGGGCATCATCTGTGAGCGCTGTGGCGTCGAGGTCACGCGCGCCAAGGTGCGTCGTGAGCGGATGGGCCACATCGAGCTTGCCGCTCCCGTCACTCACATCTGGTACTTCAAGGGCGTTCCTTCGCGCCTCGGATACCTGCTCGACCTCGCGCCGAAGGACCTCGAGAAGGTCATCTACTTCGCCGCGTACATGATCACGTTCGTGGACGAGGAGCGTCGTACCCGCGACCTGCCGTCCCTGGAGGCGCACGTCTCCGTCGAGCGTCAGCAGATCGAGCAGCGCCGTGACGCGGACCTCGAGGCCCGCGCCAAGAAGCTCGAGACCGACCTGGCCGAGCTCGAGGCCGAGGGTGCCAAGGCCGACGTGCGCCGCAAGGTGCGCGAGGGTGCCGAGCGCGAGATGAAGCAGCTGCGTGACCGTGCGCAGCGCGAGATCGACCGTCTCGACGAGGTGTGGAACCGCTTCAAGAACCTCAAGGTCCAGGACCTCGAGGGCGACGAGCTGCTCTACCGCGAGCTGCGTGACCGCTTCGGCACGTACTTCGACGGTTCGATGGGTGCCGCGGCGCTGCAGAAGCGTCTCGAGACCTTCGACCTCGACGAGGAGGCCGAGCGCCTCCGCGAGATCATCCGTACCGGCAAGGGCCAGAAGAAGACCCGTGCGCTCAAGCGCCTCAAGGTCGTCTCCGCGTTCCTCACCACGAACAACAGCCCCAAGGGCATGGTCCTGGACTGCGTCCCGGTCATCCCGCCGGACCTGCGTCCGATGGTGCAGCTGGACGGTGGCCGCTTCGCGACCTCCGACCTGAACGACCTGTACCGCCGTGTGATCAACCGCAACAACCGTCTGAAGCGACTCCTTGACCTCGGTGCGCCCGAGATCATCGTGAACAACGAGAAGCGCATGCTTCAGGAGGCCGTCGACGCGCTGTTCGACAACGGTCGTCGTGGCCGTCCGGTCACGGGTCCCGGTAACCGCCCGCTGAAGTCCCTGAGCGACATGCTCAAGGGCAAGCAGGGTCGATTCCGTCAGAACCTTCTCGGTAAGCGTGTGGACTACTCCGCGCGTTCCGTGATCGTCGTCGGTCCGCAGCTGAAGCTGCACCAGTGCGGTCTGCCGAAGGCCATGGCGCTGGAGCTCTTCAAGCCGTTCGTGATGAAGCGTCTGGTCGACCTGAACCACGCGCAGAACATCAAGAGCGCCAAGCGCATGGTGGAGCGCGGCCGCACGGTCGTGTACGACGTCCTCGAAGAGGTCATCGCCGAGCACCCGGTTCTCCTGAACCGTGCTCCCACCCTGCACCGCCTCGGCATCCAGGCCTTCGAGCCGCAGCTGGTCGAGGGCAAGGCCATCCAGATCCACCCGCTCGTCTGCACCGCGTTCAACGCGGACTTCGACGGTGACCAGATGGCCGTGCACCTGCCGCTCTCCGCGGAGGCGCAGGCCGAGGCGCGCATCCTGATGCTCTCCTCGAACAACATCCTCAAGCCCGCCGACGGCCGTCCGGTGACGATGCCGACGCAGGACATGGTCCTGGGTCTGTTCTTCCTCACCACCGACGGCGATCTCCGTGACACCAAGGGCGAGGGCCGTGCGTTCGGCTCCGTCGCCGAGGCGATCATGGCGTTCGACGCCGGCGAGCTCGCGCTGCAGTCGTCCATCGACATCCGGTTCCCGGTGGGCACCATCCCGCCGCGTGGCTGGGTGCCGCCGGTCGCCGAGGAAGGCGAGCCGGAGTACCAGCCCGGTGACACCTTCCGTCTGCGGACGACCCTGGGCCGCGCGCTCTTCAACGAGCTGCTGCCCGAGGACTACCCGTTCGTCGACTACTCGGTGGGCAAGAAGCAGCTCGGCGAGATCGTCAACGACCTCGCGGAGCGCTACCCCAAGGTCATCGTGGCGGCGACGCTCGACAATCTGAAGTCGGCCGGCTTCTACTGGGGCACCCGCTCCGGTGTCACCGTGGCCATCTCCGACATCGTCGTCCCCGAGGCCAAGAAGGCCATCGTCGCGGGCTACGAGGCGCAGGACGAGAAGGTTCAGAAGCAGTACGAGCGCGGCCTGATCACCAAGCAGGAGCGCACGCAGGAGCTCATCACCATCTGGACCAAGGCGACCAACGAGGTTGCCGAGGCGATGAATGAGAACTTCCCCAAGACGAACCCCATCTTCATGATGGTTGACTCGGGTGCCCGAGGAAACATGATGCAGATGCGTCAGATCGCCGGTATGCGTGGTCTGGTGTCCAACGCCAAGAACGAGACGATTCCGCGTCCGATCAAGGCGTCGTTCCGTGAGGGTCTGTCCGTACTGGAGTACTTCATCTCCACGCACGGTGCCCGTAAGGGTCTGGCGGACACCGCCCTGCGTACCGCCGACTCGGGTTACCTGACCCGTCGTCTGGTGGACGTCTCGCAGGACGTGATCATCCGCGAGGAGGACTGTGGCACCGACCGCGGTCTGAAGCTGCGGATCGCCGAGAAGGACGCCGCAGGCGTGCTGCGCAAGGCCGAGGACGTCGAGACCTCTGTCTACGCCCGCATGCTCGCCGAGGACGTCGTCATCGACGGCAAGGTCATCGCGCCGGCCAACGTCGACCTGGGTGACGTGCTCATCGACGCCCTGGTCGCCAACGGCGTCGAGGAGGTCAAGACCCGCTCGGTCCTGACCTGTGAGTCGGCGGTCGGCACCTGTGCCTTCTGCTACGGCCGTTCGCTCGCCACCGGCAAGCTGGTCGACATCGGTGAGGCGGTCGGCATCATCGCCGCCCAGTCCATCGGTGAGCCCGGTACCCAGCTGACGATGCGTACCTTCCACACCGGTGGTGTGGCCGGTGACGACATCACCCAGGGTCTGCCCCGTGTCGTCGAGCTCTTCGAGGCTCGTACGCCGAAGGGTGTCGCCCCGATCTCCGAGGCCGCGGGCCGTATCCGCATCGAGGAGACCGAGAAGACCAAGAAGATCGTCGTCACCCCGGACGACGGCAGCGACGAGACGCCGTTCCCGATCTCGAAGCGTGCCCGTCTGCTCGTGGGCGAGGGCGACCACGTCGAGGTCGGCCAGAAGCTGACCGTGGGTGCCACCAACCCGCACGACGTGCTGCGCATCCTCGGCCAGCGTGCGGTGCAGGTGCACCTGGTCGGCGAAGTCCAGAAGGTCTACAACTCGCAGGGTGTGTCGATCCACGACAAGCACATCGAGATCATCATCCGGCAGATGCTGCGCCGCGTGACGATCATCGAGTCCGGCGACGCGGAGCTGCTGCCGGGCGAGCTCGTCGAGCGCTCGAAGTTCG
The DNA here is from genome assembly GCF_016464295.1 of Streptomyces sp. N35. NCBI lineage: Bacteria > Bacillati > Actinomycetota > Actinomycetes > Kitasatosporales > Streptomycetaceae > Streptomyces > Streptomyces sp. N35. The sequence goes on from NZ_JAEIMH010000012.1 coordinate 50,728, forward strand.
AGACCGAGAACCGTCGTGTGGTCACCGAGGGCGGTCACCCCGCCTCCGGCCGTCCGCAGCTGATGGGTATCACCAAGGCCTCGCTGGCGACGGAATCCTGGCTGTCGGCCGCCTCCTTCCAGGAGACGACCCGAGTCCTGACGGATGCGGCGATCAACGCCAAGTCCGACAGCCTCATCGGCCTCAAGGAGAACGTCATCATCGGTAAGCTCATCCCGGCCGGTACGGGTCTGTCCCGCTACCGCAACATCCGGGTCGAGCCGACCGAAGAGGCCAAGGCCGCGATGTACTCGGCCGTCGGCTACGACGACATCGACTACTCGCCGTTCGGCACGGGCTCCGGCCAGGCCGTTCCGCTGGAGGACTACGACTACGGTCCGTACAACCAGTAAGGCGTACGTCTTCGGTTGAACTGAAGGGCGCCCATTCCGCTTCGGCGGGGTGGGCGCCCTTCGGCGTTGCGGCTCGGTGTCCGCCGGTCAGCGCCGCGCCTGCGCCTGGCCTTGCAGCCGTACGATCCGGGTCTGCAGGTCCGGGTGGGTGGAGAGTAGCCGGGCCAGGGCGCCGGGCTCGGCGACCGGTTTGCCGGCGGCGAGCGCGGCCTGGTGGCGGGCCCGCTGCTCCATGCCGTGCATGGTGTGCAGCACCGTGGCCAGCTGAGGGCCGAAGCCGTGTGCCGCCGCGTAGTCGTCCGCGCGCAGCTCGGAGCGCCGGCCGACGGCGGCGGTCAGATACGGGATGAGCAGCAGCACCAGCGGAAGCCCGTAAAGGACCGTGATGGTCATGAACGTGAACAGGGCGACCAGGCCGATCAGGACCGCGGTGGCCAGGCAGGAGAAGTAGCTCGCCACCGCGATGCTGAGGATGATCACGTTGCGGACGACGCGCCAGGCGATGCGTCCGGGCAGCGAGTACCAGTAGCCGAGCAGCGAGGACCAGGCGTGGCCGCCGGTGTGGTGGCCGAGTTCATGGGCCAGCACGGCGGCGAGCTGGGCGCTCGGCAGATTCTCCAGGGCGAACCGGGTGACGCCGACGATATGGCCTGCCGCGGCGTACGCGTTGAGGTCCTGGCTCTCCTCGATCCACAGCTCGTAGCGGCGGCCGTCGACACCTGCACGGACCGTCACCTCGCGCCATACGGGTTCCAGGCGCGCGCGTTCCTGGGGGAGAGGGCGCTTGAGCTTGAGGAGATAACGGGCGAAGCGGTCCTCGGCGGGGCGGTGGAAGACCAGGGCGCCGGAGGCGAGCCAGGCCAGCGTCGGTATCCAGTACGGGAGGCCGATGAGCGCTTCCAGGATCGCGGAGACCATCACCACCACGATGAGGCTCATCAGGAACCCCGGGACGTGGAGCGCCAGTTGGCCGACGGACGTGGCGTCGGTGCCGCGCTGGTAGGCCTTGTAGTGGACCCGGTTGCCCGGCTGGTGCCGGTAGTCCAGGTCGTCGGGTGCGGTGGCCGGCCGGGGCTCCGGGGAGGGGGGTGGAGGTGGCGGTATGAGGTTGGCTTGTCGGGGATACGGCGGTTGGCCGGGTGGTGGGCCCGCATGCGGGTAGGGCGGTGGCTGGCTGCCCGGGTACGGGGGCCGAGCCGGCGCCGCGGGGCCGGGCTGCGGGGGGACGGAGTGGGCCCCGGGATGGGGCGCTTCGGGGTACGCGGGAGGCGGCGTGCTCGGCTCGTGCGGGTAGGACGGTTCGGGGTGGGTCGGAGCGGGGCCGGACTGGGCGCCGGGGTAGGGCGGTTGGGGATACGCCGGGGCGGGTTCGGGCCGGGCGCCCGGGTAGGGAGGTTCCACGGGAGGCTGGGACATGGCGATCCTTCGCAGAGGCGGTGGGGGCGTCAGCCCGTCAACGGGCGGTGGGGCGTCAGCCCGTCAAGAGGCGGTGGGGCGTCAGCAGGGCAAGGGGCGGTGAGGGGGTCAGCCGGTCAAGGGCGGACGTCAGCCGATCAACAAGGAGGCGGGCAGCAGCACGGCGCCCGCGCAGTAGGCGAGCAGGCCGCCGCGTATCCACTGGTGCTTGCGGGCGGCGATCCGGCTGGTGTCCGCCAGGGCGGCGAGCAGAGCGGTGGTCGGTGCGCGTTCGGTCGCGGCCAGGGCCTCGGCCAACAGGCCCTGCTGCGCGGCCTGTTGGATATCGCCGAAGTACGAGAGCGGCCGGCCCGGCATCCAGCCGCGGCTGCGGTAGCGGGGCATCACCGCCATGAGCAGCGCGAGCAGTGCGGCCGCCAGCGTGCAGGCGCCGGCCCACCAGGCGGCCGCTCCCAGCACGGAGAGGGTGCCCGGCCGCCAGCCGCGTCCGGCGAGCAGGCCGCTGACGACACCGGCGGTCATGCCGAGCGCGCCCACGAGGACCGAGGCCTTGCTGTCGGCGCGCGCGATTTCCGTACGGAGGTCCGCGAGGAGCCGCGCGGCGACCTCGCTGCTGGGGGTGGCTGGGTCGGCCGGGGTGGCCGGGGCGGCTGGACCGTTGGGGCCGGTGCGGGTAGCCGGTCCGGGTGGGTTGGTCGGTCCGGGTGGGTTGGTCGGGTCGGGTGGGTTGGCCGGATCGGGTGGGGTGGCCGGATCGGTGGGATCGGTGGGATCGGCCGGCGACACCGGATCCGTCTGCGGGCCGGCGGTGGTCACTGGGTGCCGCCGTGCTGCGGGTCGGTGTCTCCGGCCGTCGGCGGTGGGCCGTCACTCACCGGTGCCCGGCCATGTACCGCTTCCGCGGCGGGGCCCGCCATACCGTCCGAGGGCGCCGGTGCGGCCGGTTGCGGCATGACCGGGACGTTTCCGTACCCGGCCGGGGGCTGCCAGCCCGCGAACCCACCGCCCGTGGCGGGTGGCTGCGGCGGATAGGGGCTGCCCGGAGCGGCTGGCTGCGGTTGCTGCCCGGGGGAGAGGGCCTGCGGCGGGAACTGCCCCGCCGATACGGGAGATGCGGCGGCCTGGGCGTCGGGGGCGACGCCAGGCGCGGCGGCAGGGGGCCGCTCTGCGCCGAAGGCGCCCGGGGGCGCATCGGCGGGCGGTCCGGTGCCCACGTTCTGGACGGGGAAGCCCGAGGTCTGGGCAGCGGGATCCGGTACGGAAGGACCCGGAGCGGGCTGCACCGGCCCCGCTCCTGCACCTGGCTGTCCCGCACCTGGCTGTCCCGCACCTGGCTGTCCGGCTCCTGCGCCTGCTCCCGCGCCTGGCTGTCCTGCGCCTGGCTGTCCCGCTCCTGCGCTCGGCTGTCCCACTCCTACTCCCGCGTCCGCCTGCCCAGGCCCGGCGTCCGCTTGCCCCGCCCCGACGCCCGTCTGCCCCACCCCGACGCCCGCCTGCCCCGGCCCCGCGCCCGGCTGCCCGGGCAGCTGCCCCGGGTACGCGGGCACGGAGGCGCCGGCCGCCGGTCCGCCCTGGGCCACGCCGGGGAGCCGCTGGTTCAGGATGTCGCTCACGGCGCGCAGCGCGAGCTGCTTGGGGCCTTCGAGCTCGTAGTTCTCCGCACCGTTCGCGCCGAGCAGCTGGCCGACCAGGTCCATCTGGGCCTGGATCAGGCGGAGTTGGTCCTCCCGCATGCTGTTCATCACCAGTGCCGAGTCCTCGGGGTGCTGCGCCAGATGCAGCGCCCAGGTATGCACGCCGCCCTGCTCGAGGTGGTGCTGGTAGAAGGCGATCTTCTGCGCCTCGATCTGCTGCAGCTCCACCTGCCGGCGGGCCTGCAGCATGGCCTGTTCGTGCTGCCACTGCTGTTGCTGGAGCGTGAGCTCCTGCTGCTGCCGGCCGTAATCCATGGCCCGGCCCACCGTCAGGGCGTCCTGCTGCCGCTGCCGCCGGTCCAGCTCGACGTCATACTCCATGCCGCGCTGCTGCGCCAGGATCTGCTCGGTCACGTTGTGGTTGATGGCCTGAAGGCGCAGCTGATGGTCGATGTTCTCCTGGTCGCGGCGGAGCCGGATGGTCCAGGTGACCGTGAGCCCGGCACAGGCACCGAGCGGTCCGACGGCCGCCACCGCGCGGAGGATCTCGGCCTCGGCGGCCGCGCTGTCGGCGATGGGGAAGCGGCGGGCGACCGGCCGTGCGGCCTGCTCCAGCTCGCCGAGGACGAGACGGGGGACGTTGCGGTGTCCGCAGGCCACGAACCGCCCGGGCTCGGCGACCTGCCAGGAGAGGTCGACCACCACCCCGAACTGGAACGCGTCGTTGTCACTGGGCAGTTGGAGCTCCGCGCTGACCGGGTGCACGCCCATGTCCACCTCGTACACCGAGGTGTAGCGCTTGGCCGCGGCCTCCGCGCGGGTCGGCCGCACCGGTGGCAGATAGGTGTCGTACGAGCCCTTGGGCGTCGAGAAGACCAGGGCGTGGTCGATCCGGGTGAGGTTCTTGCGGGCGAATTCGAACCGGGACAGCTGCCGCACGGTGATCACGGGGTCGACCAGTTCGCTGTGCCGGTCGGCCGGCTGCTCCCAGTCGGTGGTCGGGGCCATGGCTTCGGGTCTCCTCGCAGGGCACGAGCGGATGGGGTCAGGGAGTGGGGTGGGGACGGGCGGGGTGTGGGAGTGGGGACGGGCACGGCACGGGTGAGGGACCGGCAGGGCGCGGGAAGCGCCGTGGATCAGGCCCGCGGCAGCACGGTCAGGAGCCGGCTCGCCGCCGGCGGCGGGGGCGCCCCCTCCTCCCCCGGCATCCTGCGCCACAGGTGGTCGAGGCGGGCGAGTTCGGGCGCGGTGGTGACCAGGGCCGGCAGCAGGGCCGCGAGCGCCCACTCGGTCGCCTGGTCCCGGTCCGCGGTGAGCACCCAGTTCCGTAGGACATCGAGGGCGGGCTCGGTATGGCCCAGGTCGCCGAGCGCCGCACGCCACAGCTCGGCGATGTGCGCCGCGGCGGGGTCCTGCTCCTGGCGGGCGCGCGCGAACAGGTCGAGCACCAGGGGGCGGCCGTACGGCTCGTCGTTCCCGGTGTGCAGACAGGCGCCGAGGAACCCGTTCAGGGCCAGGTCGAAGACCGCCCGGTCGTCGCGCAGGGTGCGGACGAGTTCCGCCAGCGCGGTGTGACCGCCGATCGAGAGGATCAGCAGCTGTACGGAGGCGGCGAGTTCCTCGAGCAGGATCGCGTGCGGCTCCTCGTGCCCGGCCTGCCGGCGCGCGGCCGCACGCAGGGCGGCGAGCGCCTGCGCCGGGCGTTCGGGGCCGATCAGACCGTGGGCCCGGATGGCGACCCAGCTCAGCCTCCAGTCGTCACTGGTGCACCAGGAGTCGATGATGCGGGGCACATGCGGCGTGCCCAGATCATGCGCGAGGGTCAGCGAGAAGGCGGCACTCTGCCGGGGCAGGAAACGGTTGTTGGCCGCCCAGGGTCCGATGACCAGCGCCATGGCGGACGGCAGATCGGTGTACGCGAGCACCGCGGCCGTCGCCGCCGCCCGGGTCCGTACGAAAGGACGGCCGTCGGTCGCGAGCCTGCGCAGCCAGGCGACGAGAGCGGGCCGGGCGGAGGGATGCCCGGTCCAGACCTCGCGCAGGAGTACGAGAGGGGCGCGCTCGTCCTGGAACGCGGCCATCCACTGGGGCACGGGACCCCACTCGGTGTGCCCGTCCTCGCGGTAGCGCTCGGCCCTGGCGAGCTGCAGCCGTTTGCCGATGTGGGTGCCGAACACCGGGACGGTGGGCGGCAGATGGGGGTTCTCGGTCTTCTGCAGAAAGCTGTACAGCAGATCGCTGAGCTCCGCGGTCAGCGCGTACGGGCCGCCGTCGAAGGCGGCAAGGGCGACCAGGAAGGACTTGTCGCGCAGATGCAGCGACGCTTCGGCCTGCTCGAACCACTCCTGGACCTGACTCTCCAGGGCGGCCAGCGAGAACCGCTCGATGTCCCGCCCCTGCGCCTGTCCGGCCGCGTACCGGGACAGCGCCCGGGCGTAGGCGGCGGCCTCGCGCAGCTGATGCGCACGGCCGAGGAACTCCTTCACCGCGGGCAGCTCGAGGAGCGCCGGTACGTCATCGGCGCGGACGAGCGTGCGCAGATGCGCTTCCAGTACGCGGGCGGGCGAGGGCGGCTGCCACTCGACGACCTCGATGTCCTCCAGGGCGGCCCTCGGGTCCACCGTGATCACCAGGTACGCCGCGTCCTGCTCGGCCAGCTTGTCCCGGGCGGCCAGCAGATCCGCCTCGCGCAGGGGGCGGCCCTGGTCGGTGAGCAGATCGCATACGAGGTGACCGCCGGCGCCCAGCTGCCGGGCCAGCTCACTGGGGTGCACGGAGCGGTCGAGGGCGCGTACGGGGGAGACGCCCAGCTGGTGCAGGAGCATCAGGGCCGCTGTGCGGCGCCCTGAGAAATGCGCCCCGGACAGCACCAGGACCCGCTTGGACCGCAGCTGTTCGGCCAGCGACTCGAACACCGGCCGGTCGGCGACGAAGTGCGAGGCGAGCCGCTCCAGGGTGGCCTCGGGCACCTCGCCGGCGGAGTGCGTGCTGGTGCCGAACTGGTAGTGGACCTCGGTCTTCCCGCCGATCGTGACGTCGCCGACGATCTGGCCCGCGGTGACCCCGTGGTTGTCGCCGTCGACCTGTCCGCCGTCGAACCGGGTCCGGGCACCGAACCGCATGCTCCTCGGTGTGTGGTCCGCCAGATCGCGCCGGGCGGCCCAGGCGTCCTGGACCTGCTCGTCACCGGCCTCGGCGGTCTCTTCGCCGCCGGCGGCGGACTCGGGCTGCTCACCGCCGTCGGAGTCACCGGCCTGCTGCTGGGGCGCGGCCTCGGGCGCCTCGGTGCTCATCGCTCACCCCGCCCGCCGAACGAGATGTTCCCGACGATCTGGCCTGCTGACACCCCGTTGTTGTCGCCCCGGATCCGGCCGCCGTCGAAGCGGCTGCCGGCGGCGGGTGCGCTCGCGTCCGCGTGCTGTGCGGGCGCTCGGGCGCCGGCCTGTCCCGGCTCGGAGTCTACTTCCCCGGTCGCCGGGGCCCCGCCGCCCCCCCCCCCGACCGAGATGTCCCCGCCGATCTGGCCTCCTGACCCCCTGTTGTTGTCGCCCCGGATCCGGCCGCCGCCGAAGCGGCTGCCGGCGGCGGGTGCGCTCGCGTCCGCGTGCTGTGCGGTCGCTCGGGCGCCGGCCTGTCCCGGCTCGGAGTCAACTTCCGCGGTCGCGGAGTCCGCGCCGCCCGCCCCGCCCGCCCCGCCCGCTCCCGCCCCTGATCCCGAGGGCGCGGGGCCGTACAGCCATGCGGCCAGCGGCCCGTTCTTGCTGTCCATCGTGACCTGGGTGAACTCCTCGGCCGCGATACCCGGGTGGTTGTGCCGCACGATCCCCGCGTACACGGACTGCGAGACGCAGAGCGCGACATCATCGGCCCGCTCCTTCAGGGCGTCCCGGAGCACAGCGGCGTCGAGGAGCCGGCAGGCGTGATTGAGGTCGGCGCCGACCCAGCCCTCCAGCTCGTCCACCGCGACCCAGCCGGTGGCGAGCACCACGCGTAACCGCATCTGCGCCGAGCTGGACGCCATCCGGTTGACCGCCCGCAACTGGTCCGGGATCTCGCGCAGCAACGTTCGCAGCAGCTCACGCACGGAGACGCCCGCGTCGATGAGCTCCATCACCGAGTCACCGCGGTCGGCGCGCAGCCGTACGGTCTCATCGACCCCCGCGGCCTCCAGGGTCCGGTCGGCGATCGAGTACAACATGCGGCGCAGATAGGCCTGTTCGACATCGTCGCGGTCGCTGAAGCGCTCGATGTCGAGCAGCAGGATCGTCCGGCTCAGGGGCTCTGTGGTCATGGCGAGCAGCGTCCTGTACGCCGCGCGGCCGCAGGGAGGGCAGATGGCGCACTAGAAGTGTGACCGCGTGCACAGAGTTACGTCATGTGTCCGAGTGCCTACTGACTTCGGTCACCTTTCGGCCGGTCCCACGTCACCTTCGGCCCACGATCTGACGCAGGATGTCCGGTTGCAGGATCACCAGGGCGCGCCGCCCGGTCGTGACGGCGCGGCGTTCCCGTAAGTCCTTCAGGAGCCTCTGCACCATCTCCCGCGACGCCCCCACCGATCCGGCCAATTCCTGTTTGCTCAGGGGAATCGCCAGCTCGATGCCCTGGTCCGTGCGCCGCCCGTGCGTGCGCGCGAGATCGAGGAGCAGCGCCGCGAAGCGCTCCCGTACGCTCATCGAGGCGAACTCCAGACGCCGGTGATCGGCGGCCCGTGTGCGGTCCGCGGTCAGCCCGAGCAGTCGGAACGACACCTGGGGGAAGTCGCCGAGGAAGTCCTTGAAGCGCTCGTGCTCCAGGGCGACGGCCCGCACGGGCTCCAGCGCGGTGACGGTCGCCGAGCGCGGGCGCCCGGTCAGGGCGGCGGACTCCCCGACGATGTCCCCGGGGCCGCGCAGGGCGAGCAGCGCCTCGTATCCGTTGCTCGCGGCGGCCGTCACCTTGGTCCAGCCGTCCAGGATCAGCAGGACGTGCGAGGAGGGCTCGTGCTGGCGCACCAGCGGTGACCTCGGCGGGAACTCCAGGGCCTTGCCCAGGGCCAGGAGGGCCGCACGGTCGCCACGCTCCAGCCTTGCCAGGAAGGGCACCCGGTCGTCGAGCCCGTCTTCACCGAATGGCTGCGTCGCCGTCATGTGCCCCCCTGCACAGTTGGTTCGATCAAGGTACTGAAAGGCCTTGGGGCAAGGGCTCGCATGGCGTGAAAGGCTGGATTTGGCCCGTCGCGGCCGTCACGTTCCGTGAGCGGGAGAGCGCTCGGCGCTGCGATATCCGATGCGGCTTGGGCTTGTTTTGACCGGAGTCCGGACGCTAGGTACGCTCAGACCTTGTGCCTGGGGTGTGCCCTGGCTCGTGCGCGTGCCTTCAAAACCGCGACGAGCGTCACAGCGGCCACTGCAATCTGTGCCTCTCCCTGCTTTACGGCGGGAGTCTGCAGCGTGCGACACACCCGACCGCGTGGGTCGGCGAAGTTCCAGGTTAGCTTTATGACGGCACACAGAAACCGGAGAAGTAGTGCCTACGATCCAGCAGCTGGTCCGTAAGGGCCGGCAGGACAAGGTCGAGAAGAACAAGACGCCCGCGCTCGAGGGTTCGCCCCAGCGTCGTGGCGTCTGCACGCGTGTCTTCACCACCACCCCGAAGAAGCCGAACTCGGCGCTGCGGAAGGTCGCGCGTGTTCGCCTGACCTCCGGCATCGAGGTCACCGCTTACATCCCGGGTGAGGGCCACAACCTGCAGGAGCACTCCATCGTGCTCGTGCGCGGTGGCCGTGTGAAGGACCTGCCGGGTGTTCGCTACAAGATCATCCGCGGTTCCCTGGACACGCAGGGCGTCAAGAACCGTAAGCAGGCTCGCAGCCGCTACGGCGCCAAGAAGGAGAAGTAAGAATGCCTCGTAAGGGCCCCGCCCCGAAGCGCCCGGTCATCATTGACCCGGTCTACGGTTCTCCTCTGGTGACCTCCCTCATCAACAAGGTTCTGCTGAACGGCAAGCGCTCCACCGCCGAGCGCATCGTTTACGGCGCCATGGAGGGTCTGCGTGAGAAGACCGGTAACGACCCGGTCATCACGCTGAAGCGCGCGCTCGAGAACATCAAGCCGACCCTCGAGGTCAAGTCCCGCCGTGTCGGTGGCGCGACCTACCAGGTGCCGATTGAGGTCAAGCCCGGCCGTGCCAACACCCTGGCGCTGCGCTGGCTCGTCGGTTACTCGCGTGCCCGTCGCGAGAAGACCATGACCGAGCGTCTCCTCAACGAGCTCCTCGACGCCTCCAACGGCCTTGGTGCCGCTGTGAAGAAGCGCGAGGACACGCACAAGATGGCCGAGTCCAACAAGGCCTTCGCGCACTACCGCTGGTAGTCGCAACCCACATCGAGACCGAGAGAAGACTGAGCCGATATGGCTACCACTTCGCTTGACCTTGCCAAGGTGCGCAACATCGGCATCATGGCGCACATCGACGCGGGCAAGACGACCACCACCGAGCGGATCCTGTTCTACACCGGCGTTTCGTACAAGATCGGTGAGGTCCACGACGGCGCCGCCACGATGGACTGGATGGAGCAGGAGCAGGAGCGTGGCATCACGATCACGTCTGCTGCCACCACCTGTCACTGGCCGCTCGACAACGTCGACCACACGATCAACATCATCGACACCCCGGGGCACGTCGACTTCACCGTTGAGGTGGAGCGCTCCCTGCGTGTGCTCGATGGCGCTGTGACCGTGTTCGACGGTGTGGCCGGCGTCGAGCCGCAGTCCGAGACTGTCTGGCGTCAGGCGGACCGCTACGGCGTTCCGCGTATCTGCTTCGTCAACAAGCTCGACCGCACCGGTGCCGAGTTCCACCGCTGCGTCGACATGATCGTGGACCGCCTCGGCGCCACCCCGATCGTGATGCAGCTGCCCATCGGTGCCGAGGCCGACTTCCAGGGTGTCGTCGACCTCGTCACGATGAAGGCGTACGTCTGGTCGGCCGAGGCCGCCAAGGGCGAGGCCTACGACACCGTCGACATCCCGGCCACGCACACCGAGGCTGCCGACGAGTGGCGCGGCAAGCTGCTCGAGACCGTCGCCGAGAACGACGAAGAGATCATGGAGCTGTACCTCGAGGGCCAGGAGCCTTCGGTGGAGCAGCTGTACGCCGCGATCCGTCGTATCACCATCGCGTCGGGCAAGGGTGGCGACACCACCGTCACCCCCGTGTTCTGCGGAACCGCGTTCAAGAACAAGGGCGTTCAGCCCCTGCTCGACGCTGTTGTGCGGTACCTGCCCTCCCCCCTGGACGTCGAGGCCATCGAGGGCCACGACGTCAAGGACGCCGAGGTCGTCGTCAAGCGCAAGCCGAACGACGAGGAGCCGCTGGCGGCCCTCGCGTTCAAGATCGCGAGCGACCCGCACCTCGGCAAGCTCACCTTCATCCGGATCTACTCCGGCCGCCTGAACGCCGGCACCGCGGTGCTGAACTCCGTGAAGGGCAAGAAGGAGCGCATCGGCAAGATCTACCGTATGCACGCGAACAAGCGTGAGGAGATCGAGTCGGTGGGCGCCGGTGACATCGTCGCCGTCATGGGCCTCAAGCAGACCACCACCGGTGAGACGCTGTGCGACGAGAAGCAGCCGGTGATCCTGGAGTCCATGGACTTCCCGGCGCCGGTCATTCAGGTCGCCATCGAGCCCAAGTCCAAGGGTGACCAGGAGAAGCTGGGTGTTGCCATCCAGCGTCTCGCGGAGGAGGACCCCTCCTTCCAGGTCCACTCGGACGAGGAGACCGGCCAGACCATCATCGGTGGTATGGGCGAGCTTCACCTCGACGTCCTCGTCGACCGTATGCGTCGCGAGTTCAAGGTCGAGGCGAACGTCGGCAAGCCGCAGGTCGCGTACCGCGAGACGATCCGCAAGGCCGTCGAGCGTCATGACTACACCCACAAGAAGCAGACCGGTGGTACCGGTCAGTTCGCCAAGGTGCAGATCGCGATCGAGCCCATCGAGGGCGGCGACGCCAGCTACGAGTTCGTGAACAAGGTCACCGGTGGCCGTATCCCGCGGGAGTACATCCCGTCGGTGGACGCCGGTGCGCAGGAGGCCATGCAGTTCGGCATCCTGGCCGGCTACGAGATGACGGGCGTTCGCGTCATTCTTCTCGACGGCGGCTTCCACGAGGTCGACTCCTCCGAGCTCGCCTTCAAGATCGCCGGTTCGCAGGCGTTCAAGGAGGCCGCGCGCAAGGCCAGCCCCGTGCTGCTCGAGCCGATGATGTCCGTCGAGGTCACCACGCCCGAGGACTACATGGGTGAGGTCATCGGAGACATCAACTCCCGCCGTGGCCAGATCCAGGCCATGGAGGAGCGCAGCGGCGCTCGCGTCGTGAAGGGCCTCGTGCCCCTTTCGGAGATGTTCGGCTACGTCGGAGACCTCCGCAGCAAGACCTCGGGTCGCGCAAGCTACTCGATGCAGTTCGACTCCTACGCCGAGGTTCCCCGGAACGTCGCCGAGGAGATCATCGCGAAGGCCAAGGGCGAGTAACTCACCCGGTTTCACGCTTTAGGCTTGACACCATCCGCCGGGGTTTCGACCCCGCAGGGAGCGCGACCCCGGCGGCTGGCATCCCAGCAAAGATCACCTGGCGCCGATGAGTAAGGCGTACCAGAACCACTCCACAGGAGGACCCAGTGGCGAAGGCGAAGTTCGAGCGGACTAAGCCGCACGTCAACATCGGCACCATCGGTCACATCGACCACGGTAAGACGACCCTCACGGCCGCCATTACCAAGGTGCTGCACGACGCGTACCCGGACCTGAACGAGGCCTCGGCCTTCGACCAGATCGACAAGGCTCCTGAGGAGCGCCAGCGCGGTATCACGATCTCGATCGCGCACGTCGAGTACCAGACGGAGACGCGTCACTACGCGCACGTCGACTGCCCCGGTCACGCGGACTACATCAAGAACATGATCACGGGTGCCGCGCAGATGGACGGCGCCATCCTCGTGGTCGCCGCCACCGACGGCCCGATGCCGCAGACCAAGGAGCACGTGCTCCTGGCCCGCCAGGTCGGCGTTCCGTACATCGTCGTCGCCCTGAACAAGGCCGACATGGTGGACGACGAAGAGATCATGGAGCTCGTCGAGCTCGAGGTCCGTGAGCTCCTCTCCGAGTACGAGTTCCCGGGCGACGACCTTCCGGTCGTGCGTGTCTCGGCGCTCAAGGCTCTCGAGGGCGACGCCGAGTGGGGCAAGTCCGTCCTCGACCTGATGAAGGCCGTCGACGAGTCCATCCCGCAGCCCGAGCGTGACGTCGACAAGCCGTTCCTCATGCCCATCGAGGACGTCTTCACGATCACCGGTCGCGGTACGGTCGTCACCGGCCGTATCGAGCGCGGTGTCCTGAAGGTCAACGAGACCGTCGACATCATCGGCATCAAGACCGAGAAGACCACCACCACGGTCACCGGCATCGAGATGTTCCGCAAGCTGCTCGACGAGGGCCAGGCCGGTGAGAACGTCGGTCTGCTCCTCCGTGGCATCAAGCGCGAGGATGTCGAGCGCGGCCAGGTCATCATCAAGCCCGGTTCGGTCACGCCGCACACCGAGTTCGAGGCCCAGGCCTACATCCTGTCGAAGGACGAGGGTGGCCGTCACACCCCGTTCTTCAACAACTACCGCCCGCAGTTCTACTTCCGTACGACGGACGTGACCGGCGTCGTGACCCTCCCCGAGGGCACCGAGATGGTCATGCCGGGTGACAACACCGAGATGTCGGTCGAGCTCATCCAGCCCATCGCCATGGAAGAGGGCCTCAAGTTCGCCATCCGTGAGGGTGGCCGGACCGTGGGCGCCGGCCAGGTCACCAAGATCAACAAGTAATTGTTGACTCGCGGTACCTGAGCTTCCAGCTCAAAACCGAAGCCCCCGTACACCTTCTGGGTGTGCGGGGGCTTCGGCCTGTTTTCGGGGGATTCCCTTGTGCGGGCAGAGAATTCGCCGCTACGGAGATACGCGACCGGGTTTGACAAGAGGCCTCGCGGGGGTACGCTTCTCGGCTCGATTGGCGTCCGATGCAACCCGTATGGCACACTGTTCAGGTTGCTCGGCTGAGTGCCGATGCTGCGCGCCTCCCGCCGGGAGGACCGGAAGCGAGTCCCACAGTACTCGTCGCCTTAACTGCCCTCGGGCAGCGCTGGGGCGGACGTACGGGAATCTTTCGGGAAGTGCAGTGCGGTGGCTCTGCCAGGCGCCCGGTGGGTGTTCTTCCCCCGATCCGCGGTCCTTGCGGCCGCAACCCCCTAGCAGGGAAATCCTTCGGGAGATCTGTGTCAGTGAGGTTGCGACACGCCCGACCGCGTGGGTCGGAGAAAGAGTCAAGAGAACCCCTGGGTTCCAGAGCGTTTACTAGACAAAGGACTACTGAGTAGCCATGGCGGGACAGAAGATCCGCATCCGGCTCAAGGCCTACGACCACGAGGTCATCGATTCCTCGGCGAAGAAGATCGTCGAGACGGTGACGCGTACTGGTGCGTCGGTCGCGGGCCCGGTGCCGCTCCCCACCGAGAAGAACGTGTACTGCGTCATCAAGTCGCCGCACAAGTACAAGGACTCTCGCGAGCACTTCGAGATGCGCACGCACAAGCGCCTCATCGACATCCTCGACCCGACCCCCAAGACCGTTGACTCTCTGATGCGACTCGACCTCCCGGCCGGTGTCGACATCGAGATCAAGCTCTAAGGGCGGTTGATCCAGATGACCAAGCAGATCAAGGGTGTCCTGGGCGAGAAGCTCGGCATGACGCAGGTGTGGGACGAGAACAACCGTGTTGTTCCGGTCACCGTCGTCAAGGCCGGTCCCTGCGTCGTGACCCAGGTCCGTACGAATGACTCCGACGGCTACGAGTCGGTCCAGATCGCCTTCGGCGAGATCGACCCGCGCAAGGTGAACAAGCCCCTCAAGGGCCACTTCGCCAAGGCCGACGTGACCCCCCGTCGCCACCTCGTGGAGATCCGCACTCCTGACGCCAGCGAGTACACGCTGGGCCAGGAAGTGACGGCCGAGGTGTTCGAGTCCGGCATCAAGGTTGATGTCACGGGCACGAGCAAGGGCAAGGGCTTCGCCGGTGTCATGAAGCGCCACAACTTCAAGGGTGGCAAGGCTTCCCACGGTGCGAAGCGCATCCACCGCAAGCCTGGTTCCATCGGTGGCTGTGCCACCCCCGGCCGTGTCTTCAAGGGCATGCGCATGGCGGGTCGCATGGGCAACGAGCGGGTCACCACCCAGAACCTGACCGTTCACGCCGTTGACGCCGAGAAGGGCCTGCTGCTCATCAAGGGCGCCGTCCCCGGCCCCAACGGTGGCCTCGTCCTGGTCCGCACTGCGGCCAAGGGGGTTTGAGGAACCGATGAGCACCATTGACATCCTTTCGCCGGCAGGCGACAAGGCCGGGACGGTCGAGCTCCCCGCGGAGATCTTCGACGTCGAGAAGATCAGCATTCCGCTGATCCACCAGGTCGTTGTCGCTCAGCTGGCCGCTGCCCGCCAGGGCACGCACAAGGTCAAGACCCGCGGCGAAGTCCGTGGTGGTGGCCGCAAGCCGTACCGCCAGAAGGGCACCGGCCGCGCCCGTCAGGGTTCGACCCGTGCGCCGCAGTTCGCCGGCGGTGGCGTCGTACACGGCCCCACCCCGCGTGACTACTCGCAGCGGACCCCGAAGAAGATGAAGGCCGCGGCCCTGCGCCACGCCCTCACCGACCGGGCCCGCAACAACCGCATCCACGTCGTGTCCGGCGTGGTTGAGGGCGAGATCAGCACCAAGGCCGCCAAGACCCTCCTGGGCAAGGTCAGCGAGCGCAAGAACGTGCTCCTGGTCCTCACCCGCGAGGACGAGGTCGCTCTGCTGTCCGCTCGCAACCTGCCCCAGGTCCACATCCTGGAGCCGGGCCAGCTGAACACGTACGACGTGCTCGTTTCGGACGACGTGGTCTTCACCAAGGCCGCCTTCGACTCCTTCGTCGCCGGCCCCAAGGCTGACACCGAAGGGAGCGAGGCCTGATGTCTGAGGCCACGATCACCAGCAAGACCTTCTCGGACCCGCGCGACATCCTCGTCAAGCCGGTCGTCTCGGAGAAGAGCTATGCGCTGCTCGACGAGAACAAGTACACGTTCATCGTCGCGCCCGGCTCCAACAAGACGCAGATCAAGCAGGCCGTGGAAGCGGTCTTCGGGGTCAAGGTCACCGGGGTCAACACGATCAACCGTCAGGGCAAGCGGAAGCGTACGCGCACCGGTTTCGGCAAGCGTGCCGACACCAAGCGCGCCATCGTGACCCTCGCTGAGGGCGACCGTATCGACATCTTCGGCCAGGCCTCCTAACGGAGTGCCCTGGTCCGAATATCGGACGAGGACTGAGAAATGGGAATCCGCAAGTACAAGCCGACTACGCCGGGCCGTCGTGGCTCCAGCGTTGCCGACTTCGTCGAGATCACGCGGTCCACGCCGGAGAAGTCGCTGGTCCGCCCGCTGCACAGCAAGGGCGGCCGTAACAACACCGGTCGTGTGACCGTCCGCCACCAGGGCGGTGGCCACAAGCGCGCCTACCGAGTGATCGACTTCCGTCGTCACGACAAGGACGGCGTGCCGGCGAAGGTCGCGCACATCGAGTACGACCCCAACCGCACCGCGCGTATCGCGCTGCTGCACTACGCCGACGGCGAGAAGCGCTACATCATCGCGCCGCGCGGTCTGCAGCAGGGCGACCGGATTGAGAACGGCCCTGGCGCCGACATCAAGCCGGGCAACAACCTCGCGCTGCGCAACATCCCCGTGGGTACGACGATCCACGCCATCGAGCTCCGTCCCGGTGGCGGCGCCAAGTTCGCCCGCTCCGCGGGTGCCTCGGTGCAGCTCCTGGCGAAGGAGGGCACGATGGCCCACCTTCGTATGCCCTCCGGCGAGATCCGTCTGGTCGACGCGCGCTGCCGCGCGACGGTCGGCGAGGTCGGCAACGCCGAGCAGAGCAACATCAACTGGGGTAAGGCCGGCCGTATGCGCTGGAAGGGCGTTCGCCCGACCGTGCGTGGTGTCGTCATGAACCCGGTTGACCACCCCCACGGTGGTGGTGAAGGCAAGACCTCCGGTGGACGTCACCCGGTCTCGCCTTGGGGTCAGAAGGAAGGCCGTACTCGTTCGCCCAAGAAGGCGTCGAACAAGTACATCGTCCGCCGCCGCAAGACGAACAAGAAGCGCTAAGGACGGGTTGAGATGCCTCGTAGCCTGAAGAAGGGGCCCTTCGTCGACGACCACCTCATCAAGAAGGTGGACGCCCAGAACGAAGCCGGCACCAAGAACGTCATCAAGACCTGGTCCCGTCGCTCCATGATCGTGCCGGCCATGCTCGGCCACACGCTTGCGGTGCACAACGGCAAGACCCACATCCCGGTGTTCGTCACCGAGTCGATGGTCGGCCACAAGCTCGGCGAGTTCTCGCCGACGCGCACCTTCCGGGGCCACGTCAAGGACGACCGGAAGTCGAAGCGCCGCTAGTAGCGGATCGCATTCAGACACGTAAGAAACTGAAGGGACAACCATGGAAGCCAGGGCCCAGGCGCGGTACATCCGCGTCACGCCCATGAAGGCCCGCCGCGTGGTGGACCTCATCCGTGGCATGGACGCCACGGAGGCCCAGGCCGTCCTGCGATTCGCTCCGCAGGCAGCCTCGGTTCCCGTTGGCAAGGTGCTCGACAGCGCCATCGCCAACGCCGCGCACAACTACGACCACAGTGACGCCTCTTCGCTGGTTATCAGCGAGGCGTTCGTGGATGAGGGCCCGACCCTGAAGCGGTTCCGTCCGCGTGCTCAGGGCCGTGCCTACCGGATCCGTAAGCGGACCAGCCACATCACCGTGGTCGTCAGCAGCAAGGAAGGAACCCGGTAATGGGCCAGAAGGTAAACCCGCACGGGTTCCGGCTCGGCATCACCACCGACTTCAAGTCGCGTTGGTACGCCGACAAGCTGTACAAGGACTACGTCAAGGAAGACGTCGCCATCCGTCGGATGATGACGTCCGGCATGGAGCGCGCCGGCATCTCGAAGGTTGAGATCGAGCGCACCCGTGACCGTGTCCGCGTGGACATCCACACCGCCCGCCCGGGCATCGTCATCGGCCGCCGTGGCGCCGAGGCCGACCGCATCCGCGGTGACCTCGAGAAGCTCACGGGCAAGCAGGTCCAGCTGAACATCCTCGAGGTCAAGAACCCCGAGACCGATGCCCAGCTGGTTGCCCAGGCCGTTGCCGAGCAGCTGTCCTCCCGCGTCTCCTTCCGTCGGGCCATGCGCAAGAGCATGCAGTCCGCCATGAAGGCCGGCGCCAAGGGCATCAAGATCCAGTGTGGTGGCCGTCTCGGCGGCGCCGAGATGAGCCGTTCGGAGTTCTACCGCGAGGGTCGTGTGCCGCTGCACACGCTCCGCGCGAACGTGGACTACGGCTTCTTCGAGGCCAAGACGACCTTCGGTCGCATTGGCGTCAAGGTCTGGATCTACAAGGGCGACGTCAAGAACATCGCCGAGGTTCGCGCCGAGAACGCCGCGGCCCGTGCGGGTAACCGCCCGGCCCGTGGTGGCGCCGACCGTCCCGCCGGCCGTGGTGGCCGTGGTGGCGAGCGTGGCGGCCGCGGCCGCAAGCCGCAGCAGCAGTCCGCGCCGGGTGCCGAGGCCCCCAAGGCCGACGCTCCCGCCGCCGCTGCCGCTCCCGCTGCGAGCACCCGGACGGGGGCCTGACCGAAATGCTGATCCCCCGTAGGGTCAAGCACCGCAAGCAGCACCACCCGAAGCGCAGCGGTATGTCCAAGGGTGGCACGCAGGTTGCGTTCGGCGAGTACGGCATCCAGGCGCTCACGCCGGCGTACGTGACGAACCGTCAGATCGAGGCCGCTCGTATCGCCATGACGCGTCACATCAAGCGTGGCGGCAAGGTCTGGATCAACATTTACCCGGACCGCCCCCTCACCAAGAAGCCTGCCGAGACCCGCATGGGTTCCGGTAAGGGTTCGCCGGAGTGGTGGGTCGCCAACGTCAAGCCCGGACGCGTGATGTTCGAGCTGTCGTACCCCAACGAGAAGATCGCGCGTGAGGCGCTGACTCGTGCGGCTCACAAGCTGCCGATGAAGTGCAAGATCGTCAAGCGCGAGGCAGGTGAAGCGTGATGTCGACCGGTACCAAGGCGTCCGAGCTCCGCGAGCTGGGCAACGAGGAGCTTGTCAACAAGCTTCGCGAGGCCAAGGAAGAGCTGTTCAATCTCCGCTTCCAGGCGGCGACCGGCCAGCTCGAGAACCATGGCCGTCTCAAGGCGGTCCGTAAGGACATCGCGCGGATCTACACCCTGATGCGCGAGCGTGAGCTGGGCATCGAGACGGTGGAGAGCGCCTGATGAGCGAGAAGACTGTGACTGAAGAGACTGCCGCCCGCGGCTTCCGTAAGACCCGTGAGGGTCTCGTCGTCAGCGACAAGATGGACAAGACCGTCGTCGTCGCCGTCGAGGACCGCGTCAAGCACGCGCTGTACGGCAAGGTCATCCGCCGTACGAACAAGCTCAAGGCGCACGACGAGCAGAACGCTGCCGGCGTCGGCGACCGCGTCCTCATCATGGAGACGCGCCCGCTGTCGGCGAGCAAGCGCTGGCGCATCGTCGAGATCCTCGAGAAGGCGAAGTAGTCCCGCGGGGGCCTCGCGCCCCCGCGCTGCTTCTCTTTCGACAGGCCAAGTAATTCCTGCGGGCAACTCCGCAGGACAGTTCCGCCAGGCTCGGCAGGGGCCCACTCCTCGTCAGAGGTGAAGCCCCTGCCGGGAACCGGCAGACGATCAGGAGATAGACGTGATCCAGCAGGAGTCGCGACTCAAGGTCGCCGACAACACTGGTGCGAAGGAAATCCTTTGCATCCGTGTTCTCGGTGGCTCGGGTCGCCGCTACGCGGGCATCGGCGACGTCATCGTCGCCACCGTCAAGGACGCGATCCCCGGCGGCAATGTGAAGAAGGGTGACGTCATCAAGGCGGTCATCGTTCGCACCGTCAAGGAGCGCCGCCGCCAGGACGGCTCGTACATCCGCTTCGACGAGAACGCCGCTGTCATTCTCAAGAACGACGGCGACCCTCGTGGCACCCGTATTTTCGGCCCGGTGGGCCGTGAGCTGCGCGAGAAGAAGTTCATGAAGATCATCTCGCTCGCGCCGGAGGTGCTGTAAGCATGAAGATCAAGAAGGGCGACCTGGTTCAGGTCATCACCGGTAAGGACAAGGGCAAGCAGGGCAAGGTCATTGCCGCTTTCCCGCGCGACGAGCGTGTCCTGGTCGAGGGTGTCAACCGGGTCAAGAAGCACACCAAGGCCGGTCCGACCGCCAGCGGTTCGCAGGCCGGCGGCATCATCACCACCGAGGCGCCGATCCACGTCTCCAACGTCCAGCTGGTCGTTGAGAAGGACGGCAACAAGGTTGTGACGCGCGTCGGTTACCGCTTCGACGACGAGGGCAACAAGGTTCGCGTTGCCAAGCGGACGGGTGAGGACATCTGATGGCTACCACCACGACTCCGCGTCTCAAGACGAAGTACCGCGAGGAGATCGCGGGCAAGCTGCGTGAGGAGTTCTCGTACGAGAACGTCATGCAGGTTCCCGGTCTCGTCAAGATCGTGGTCAACATGGGTGTCGGCGACGCCGCCCGTGACTCGAAGCTCATGGACGGTGCCGTCCGTGACCTGACGACGATCACCGGTCAGAAGCCGGCCATCACCAAGGCCCGCAAGTCCATCGCGCAGTTCAAGCTGCGCGAGGGTCAGCCGATCGGTGCCCACGTCACGCTTCGTGGCGACCGCATGTGGGAGTTCCTGGACCGCACCCTGTCGCTCGCGCTGCCGCGCATCCGCGACTTCCGTGGTCTGTCCCCCAAGCAGTTCGACGGCCGTGGCAACTACACCTTCGGTCTCACCGAGCAGGTCATGTTCCACGAGATCGACCAGGACAAGATCGACCGCGTCCGGGGTATGGACATCACCGTGGTCACCACGGCGACCAACGACGCTGAGGGCCGCGCGCTCCTTCGTCACCTCGGCTTCCCGTTCAAGGAGGCGTAAGCGAGATGGCGAAGAAGGCTCTTATTGCCAAGGCTGCTCGTAAGCCCAAGTTCGGTGTGCGCGCCTACACCCGCTGCCAGCGTTGTGGCCGCCCGCACTCCGTGTACCGCAAGTTCGGCCTGTGCCGCGTGTGCCTTCGTGAGATGGCTCACCGTGGCGAGCTGCCGGGCGTGACCAAGAGCTCCTGGTAAACCCCGAATCTTCGGGATTTCCAGGCGCTCTCGGTAAGCACTCTGGTCGGCAGGGCCCTCCTCCGCATGCCGTAGGCTTGTGGGGTTGGGCGCCTGCCGCCCTGAAACGACTTACTACGCCGTAGGTCCCCGCACCGCACCCGTCCCGCCACTGAGTGGGGAGAGGGATGGCGCATACAGGAAACCCCGGCGAGAGAGGCCGAAGGCCAATTCATGACCATGACTGATCCGATCGCAGACATGCTGACGCGTCTGCGCAATGCGAACTCGGCGTACCACGACTCGGTGTCGATGCCGCACAGCAAGATCAAGTCCCACATCGCGGAGATCCTCCAGCAGGAGGGCTACATCACCGGCTGGAAGACCGAGGACGCCGAAGTCGGCAAGAACCTCGTTCTCGAGCTGAAGTTCGGCCCGAACCGTGAGCGCTCCATCGCGGGCATCAAGCGGATCTCCAAGCCCGGTCTCCGGGTTTACGCGAAGTCCACCAACCTGCCCAAGGTCCTGGGTGGCCTCGGCGTGGCGATCATCTCCACGTCGCACGGTCTCCTGACCGACAAGCAGGCCGGCAAGAAGGGCGTAGGCGGAGAAGTTCTCGCCTACGTCTGGTAGCGGAAAGGAATCGGAAGAAGCTATGTCGCGTATTGGCAAGCTCCCCATCACGGTTCCCGCCGGCGTGGACGTCACCATCGACGGCCAGACGGTCACGGTCAAGGGTTCCAAGGGCACCCTGTCCCACACCGTCGTGGCGCCGATCGAGATCGCTAAGGGCGAGGACGGCGTTCTGAACGTCACCCGCCCGAACGACGAGCGTCAGAACAAGGCCCTGCACGGCCTGTCCCGCACGCTGGTGGCGAACATGATCACCGGCGTGACCACGGGTTACGTGAAGAAGCTCGAAATCAGCGGTGTCGGTTACCGCGTCCTGGCGAAGGGCTCCAACCTGGAGTTCTCGCTCGGCTACAGCCACCCGATCCTGATCGAGGCGCCCGAGGGCATCTCCTTCAAGGTCGAGTCGCCGACGAAGTTCTCGGTCGAGGGCATCGACAAGCAGAAGGTCGGCGAGGTTGCGGCCAACATCCGCAAGCTGCGCAAGCCCGACCCGTACAAGGCCAAGGGCGTCAAGTACGAGGGCGAAGTCATTCGCCGCAAGGTCGGAAAGGCGGGTAAGTAAGCCATGGCATACGGTGTCAAGATTGCTAAGGGCGACGCTTACAAGCGTGCTGCCATCAAGCGTCGTCACATCCGGATCCGTAAGCACATCTCGGGTACGGCTGAGCGTCCGCGTCTCGTCGTGACGCGCTCCAACCGCAACATCGTGGCCCAGGTCATCGACGACGTTAAGGGTCACACCCTCGCGTCGGCGTCGACCCTGGACACCACGATCCGCGGTGGCGAGGGCGACAAGTCGGCTCAGGCCAAGCAGGTCGGCGCCCTGGTCGCCGAGCGCGCCAAGGCCGCCGGTGTCGAGGCTGTCGTATTCGACCGTGGTGGTAACCAGTACGCCGGGCGCATCGCCGCCCTGGCGGACGCCGCCCGCGAAGCCGGACTCAAGTTCTGAGTTCCCGTCGCGCAGCGATTCACGTTGCTGCGTAGCTAGCGGAAAAAGAGAGAGGTAATTCCAATGGCTGGACCCCAGCGCCGCAGTGGCGGTGCCGGTGGCGGCGAGCGGCGGGACCGGAAGGGTCGCGACGGTGGCGCTGCTGCCGCCGAGAAGACCGCTTACGTTGAGCGCGTTGTCGCGATCAACCGCGTCGCCAAGGTTGTGAAGGGTGGTCGTCGCTTCAGCTTCACCGCGCTGGTCGTGGTGGGCGATGGTGACGGCACCGTCGGTGTCGGTTACGGCAAGGCCAAGGAGGTGCCGGCCGCCATCGCCAAGGGTGTTGAGGAGGCCAAGAAGCACTTCTTCAAGGTCCCCCGTATCCAGGGCACCATCCCGCACCCGATCCAGGGCGAGAAGGCTGCGGGCGTCGTCCTGCTCAAGCCGGCTTCCCCCGGTACCGGTGTTATCGCCGGTGGCCCGGTTCGCGCCGTGCTCGAGTGCGCCGGTATCCACGACATCCTGTCGAAGTCCCTGGGCTCCGACAACGCGATCAACATCGTGCACGCGACCGTGGCGGCCCTCAAGGGCCTGCAGCGTCCCGAGGAAGTCGCGGCTCGCCGTGGCCTGCCCCTCGAGGACGTCGCTCCCGCGGCTCTGCTGCGTGCGCGTGCCGGGGCTGGTGCGTAATGGCACAGCTCAAGATCACGCAGACGAAGTCGTACATCGGCAGCAAGCAGAACCACCGTGACACCCTGCGCTCCCTTGGTCTCAAGGGCATCAACACGCAGGTCGTCAAGGAGGATCGTCCCGAGTTCCGCGGCATGGTGCACACCGTCCGCCACCTCGTGACGGTCGAGGAGGTCGACTGATCATGGGTGAGCAGAACCCGCTCAAGATCCACAACCTCCGTCCCGCCCCGGGCGCCAAGACCGCCAAGACCCGTGTGGGTCGTGGTGAGGCGTCGAAGGGTAAGACGGCCGGTCGTGGTACCAAGGGCACCAAGGCCCGTTACCAGGTTCCGGAGCGCTTCGAGGGTGGCCAGATGCCCCTCCACATGCGTCTCCCGAAGCTCAAGGGCTTCAAGAACCCGTTCAAGACCGAGTTCCAGGTCGTGAACCTGGACAAGCTGGCTTCGCTCTACCCCGAGGGTGGCGAGGTCACGGTCGAGGACCTGGTCAACAAGGGTGCCGTGCGCAAGAACAGCCTCGTCAAGGTCCTGGGCCAGGGCGAGATCTCCGTGGCGCTGCAGGTGACGGTCGACGCCGTCTCCGGCTCCGCCAAGGAGAAGATTGCCGCCGCCGGCGGCTCCGTCACCGAGCTCGTCTGATTTCCTCAGGCAGAGTCTCGATGACTTGATCGATCCCACCGGGGATGCCCCACAAAAGGGGCATCCCCGGTTGGTCGTTCCTAGGGGGGCATGGTCGCCGGTAAGGTGGCGTGCACTGCTAACTTCCGCGCGGTCTGTCTGCTGCTTCACAGCAGGGGGAATCCGCGCGTTGTTGCCTATTGCTTACTATTCGTCGAACCTCAAGACCGTCACCTCTGGCGCACGCGCGCGGGGGTCGCAGGAGGCACCGTGCTCACCGCGTTCGCCCGGGCGTTCAAGACGCCCGACCTGCGCAAGAAGTTGCTCTTCACGCTCGGCATCATCGTCATCTACCGGCTCGGTGCCCACATCCCGATCCCCGGGGTGTCGTACGAGAACGTGCAGATCTGTCTGGACCAGGCCGACACCAAGGGTGGCATCTTCGGTCTGGTCAACATGTTCAGCGGTGGCGCGCTGCTGCAGATCACGATCTTCGCGCTGGGCATCATGCCGTACATCACGGCGAGCATCATTCTGCAGCTGCTGACCGTGGTCATCCCCCGACTCGAAGCCCTCAAGAAGGAGGGCCAGTCCGGCACCGCGAAGATCACGCAGTACACGCGTTATCTGACGGTGGCGCTGGCCGTGCTCCAGGGCACCGGTCTGGTCGCCACCGCCCGCAGCGGCGCGCTGTTCAGCAGCTGCCCGGTGGGCAGCGAGATCGTGCCCAACCAGTCGATCTTCACCACCGTCACGATGGTCCTGACGATGACGGCCGGTACGGCGGTCGTGATGTGGCTCGGTGAGCTCGTCACCGACCGCGGCATCGGCAACGGCATGTCCATCCTGATGTTCATCTCGATCGCCGCGGGCTTCCCCGGCGCGCTGTGGGCCATCAAGGAGCAGGGCTCGCTGGCCGACGGCTGGATCGAGTTCGGCGTCGTCATCCTCGTCGGCCTCTTCATGGTCGGCCTGGTCGTCTTCGTCGAGCAGGCGCAGCGCCGTATCCCGGTGCAGTACGCGAAGCGCATGATCGGGCGCCGTTCCTACGGCGGTACGTCGACGTACATCCCGCTCAAGGTGAACCAGGCGGGCATCATCCCTGTGATCTTCGCTTCGTCGCTGCTCTACATCCCGGCGCTCGTCGCGCAGTTCAGCGGTTCCACCGCCGGCTGGGCGCAGTGGATCGAAGCGCACTTCGTCAAGGGTGACCACCCGTACTACCTGGTCACCTACTTCGTGTTGATCGTGTTCTTCGCCTTCTTCTACGTGGCGATCTCGTTCAACCCCGAGGAAGTCGCCGACAACATGAAGAAGTATGGTGGCTTCATCCCGGGTATCCGGGCGGGTCGGCCCACCGCCGAGTACCTGAGCTACGTGCTCAACCGGATCACTTGGCCGGGCTCGCTCTATCTGGGTCTGATCGCTCTCGTGCCGACAGCGGCGTTGGCAGGCTTCGGAGCTAACCAGAACTTCCCGTTCGGCGGGACGAGCATCCTGATCATCGTGGGTGTGGGTCTGGAGACCGTGAAGCAGATCGAGAGCCAGCTCCAGCAGCGTAATTACGAAGGGTTCCTCCGCTGATGCGTATCGTCCTCGTCGGGCCGCCCGGTGCGGGCAAGGGAACGCAGGCCGCGTTCCTCGCCCAGAACCTGTCGATCCCTCACATCTCCACGGGCGACCTTTTCCGGGCCAACATCAGCCAGGGCACGGAGCTCGGCCTCAAGGCCAAGTCCTACATGGACGCGGGCAACTTGGTGCCGGACGAGGTCACCATCGGGATGGCCAAGGACCGTATGGCACAGCCGGACGCCGCGGGCGGCTTCCTGCTCGACGGCTTTCCGCGCAACGTCTCGCAGGCCGAGGCCCTGGACGACGCGCTGAAGCTGGACGGACAGGAGCTCGACGCGGTTCTGGACCTCGAGGTCCCCGAGGACGAGGTCGTCAAGCGCATCGCGGGCCGCCGGATCTGCCGTAACGATTCGAGCCACGTCTTCCACGTCTCGTACAAGCAGCCCGCGGCCGAGGGCGTCTGCGACGTCTGCGGCGGCGAGCTGTACCAGCGCGGTGACGACACCGAGGAGACCGTCCGCCGGCGCCTCGAGGTCTACCACAGCGAGACGGAGCCGATCATCGACCACTACCGGGCCCAGGGCCTGGTAGTGACGATCTCGGCGCTCGGCAGCGTTTCCGAGGTCACGGAGCGCGCCATGGAGGCGCTGCGCAAGGGCGACGACGCCTGAGGCGAATGAGCTGTACGACGGGCGCGGGGCCCCCCTGGGTGCCCCGGCCCGAGTGTTGTGTCCGTAGGTGTTTTCTTTTGGTACGGGGGGCTGGGGGCCATGGGGGGGATCAAGACCCCCGAGCAGATCGCCAAGATGCGCGAGGCGGGACTGGTCGTCGCCGCGATCCACAAGGCCACCCGCGAGGCGGCGGTGCCGGGCGCGACCACCAAGGACCTCGACGAGGTCGCGCGCAAGGTGCTCGACGAGCACGGCGCGAAGTCCAACTTCCTCGGGTACGGCGGCTTCCCCGCGACCATCTGCACCTCGAAGAACGAGGTCGTGGTCCACGGCATCCCCAGCGACGAGGTCGTGCTCGAGGACGGCGACATCATCTCCATCGACTGCGGCGCGATCATCGACGGCTGGCACGGCGACGCCGCGTACACCGCTTTCGTGGGCTCCGGTCACGCGCCCGAGCTGATCGAGCTCTCCCGGGTGACCGAGGAGTCGATGTGGGCCGGCATCGCGGCGATGAAGCAGGGCAACCGTCTGGTCGACGTCTCCAAGGCGATCGAGACGTACATCCGCCGCCAGCCCCGCCCGGCCACCGGCAAGTACGGGATCATCGAGGACTACGGCGGCCACGGCATCGGCACCCAGATGCACATGGAGCCGCACCTCCTGAACTACGTGGAGCGCCGCCGCGGCCGCGGTCCGAAGCTGGTGCCCGGCTTCTGCCTGGCGATCGAGCCGATGGTCTCGCTGGGTACGGCGCGTACCGAGGTGCTCGAGGACGACTGGACGGTCATCACCACGGACGGGACCTGGTCCTCGCACTGGGAGCACTCGGTCGCTGTCACCGAGCAGGGGCCGCTGGTGCTGACCGCTCCCGATGGCGGTAAGGCGAAGCTGGCTGAGATGGGTATCACAGCCGCGCCCGATCCGCTGGGCTAGAGCGGAGTACGGGCGGTCTTTGCGCGGACGTGCATAACGATCGCCCCAGCAGGGCACACTTTCCGGATTCGTCTTTCCGAGTGCTCTGACGTAGACTGACTCGTCGGCTCTCGTGCACCCGTATGCCTGCATTCCGCAGGCTGCGCGTACGAGACCGATCAAGGTAGTCGATTCGAAGGGCGAAGCGTGGCCAAGAAGCAAGGTGCCATCGAGATCGAAGGCACTGTCGTCGAGTCTCTTCCGAACGCCATGTTCAAGGTGGAGCTCCAGAACGGCCACCAGGTCCTGGCACACATCAGCGGCAAGATGCGTATGCACTACATCCGCATCCTCCCTGACGACCGGGTCGTGGTGGAGCTGTCTCCGTACGACCTGACGCGTGGCCGGATCGTCTACCGGTACAAGTAGATCTTGCCTGTGCCCCGCATCCGCGGGGTGGTGGCACTGACCCGGAGAACCTCACCAATGAAGGTCAAGCCGAGCGTCAAGAAGATCTGCGACAAGTGCAGGGTGATTCGCCGTCACGGCCGAGTCATGATCATCTGCGACAACCCGCGCCACAAGCAGCGCCAGGGCTGACGCAGGTCTGCATCCGCAGATCTTTGAGCGACGCATAGCTCAGCAGCTAAGTACATACGCAAGGCCCGTCCCTCTTCAGTAATGGAGGGCGACACCCCCGGTCGGAGGCCGGGGACCCAGTTCGTACCAACTCTTCGACCGATGAAGAGGACGGCGGCTGGGAGCGGTCTTGGGGAAGACCTCCGAAAGACAACTGGAGCCATTGAATGGCACGCGTTTCCGGTGTTGACATCCCGCGCGACAAGCGTGTGGAAGTCGCCCTTACCTACGTTTTTGGTATCGGCCGCACCCAGTCCCAGAAGGCGCTGGCCGAGACCGGCGTCAACCCGAACACCCGCGTTCGCGACCTCTCCGAGGAGGAGCTGGTCAAGATCCGCGAGTACGTGGACGCCAACCTTCAGACCGAGGGTGACCTCCGCCGCGAGATCCAGGGCGACATTCG
The DNA here is from genome assembly GCF_016464295.1 of Streptomyces sp. N35. Lineage (NCBI taxonomy): Bacteria > Bacillati > Actinomycetota > Actinomycetes > Kitasatosporales > Streptomycetaceae > Streptomyces > Streptomyces sp. N35. Next base: position 78,514 of record NZ_JAEIMH010000012.1, read on the forward strand.
CCGCAAGATCGAGATCGGCTGCTACCAGGGCATTCGTCACCGTCGCGGCCTGCCTGTGCACGGCCAGCGCACCAGCACGAACGCCCGTACCCGCAAGGGCCCGCGTCGCGCCATCGCCGGCAAGAAGAAGCCGGGCAAGAAGTAGTCCACAGCGGACAACGCTTCATCAGCGGTCTTCGCTGTAGGACCGACCACCTCCCCGTAGGAGTTATAGATGCCCCCCAAGGGTCGTCAGGGCGCTGCCAAGAAGGTGCGCCGCAAGGAAAAGAAGAACGTCGCCCACGGGCACGCTCACATCAAGAGCACGTTCAACAACACGATCGTGTCCATCACGGACCCGACCGGCAACGTGATCTCGTGGGCCTCCGCCGGCCACGTCGGCTTCAAGGGCTCGCGCAAGTCCACGCCGTTCGCCGCGCAGATGGCTGCCGAGTCGGCTGCCCGTCGCGCGCAGGAGCACGGCATGCGCAAGGTCGACGTCTTCGTCAAGGGTCCCGGCTCCGGCCGTGAGACCGCGATCCGCTCCCTCCAGGCCACCGGCCTCGAGGTCGGCTCGATCCAGGACGTCACCCCCACGCCGCACAACGGCTGCCGTCCCCCCAAGCGCCGTCGCGTCTGACGCACTGCGTCCGACGTCTCGTACGTCGCTTGTCTGAGGTTTTCGGGCGGTACGGCTCTTCGGGGCCGTATCGCCCGTACCCTTGAAATGCCCGTGCCTTCACGGCGCGGTTTCTGTCGGACATCAAATAGTGGGTGTCCATGACTGAAGGAATCACTTCATGCTGATCGCTCAGCGCCCCTCGCTGACCGAAGAGGTCGTCGACGAGTTCCGCTCCCGGTTCGTGATCGAGCCCCTGGAGCCGGGCTTCGGCTACACCCTCGGCAACTCCCTGCGTCGTACGCTCCTCTCCTCGATCCCGGGTGCGGCTGTCACGTCCATCCGTATCGACGGTGTCCTGCACGAGTTCACCACCGTGCCGGGCGTCAAGGAGGACGTCACCGACCTCATCCTGAACATCAAGCAGCTGGTCGTCTCCTCGGAGCACGACGAGCCGGTCGTGATGTACCTGCGCAAGCAGGGTCCCGGCCTGGTCACCGCTGCTGACATCGCCCCGCCGGCCGGTGTCGAGGTGCACAACCCCGACCTGGTGCTCGCCACGCTGAACGGCAAGGGCAAGCTGGAGATGGAGCTGACCGTCGAGCGCGGTCGCGGCTACGTCTCCGCCGTGCAGAACAAGCAGGTGGGCCAGGAGATCGGCCGTATTCCGGTCGACTCCATCTACTCGCCGGTCCTCAAGGTCACCTACAAGGTCGAGGCGACCCGAGTCGAGCAGCGCACCGACTTCGACAAGCTCATCGTCGACGTCGAGACCAAGCAGGCCATGCGTCCGCGTGACGCCATGGCGTCGGCCGGCAAGACCCTGGTCGAGCTGTTCGGTCTGGCGCGCGAGCTCAACATCGACGCCGAGGGCATCGACATGGGCCCGTCCCCGACGGACGCCGCCCTTGCCGCCGACCTGGCGCTGCCGATCGAGGAGCTCGAGCTCACCGTTCGTTCGTACAACTGCCTCAAGCGTGAGGGCATCCACTCCGTGGGTGAGCTCGTGGCGCGCTCCGAGGCGGACCTCCTGGACATCCGTAACTTCGGTGCGAAGTCCATCGACGAGGTCAAGGCGAAGCTGGCCGGCATGGGCCTGGCCCTCAAGGACAGCCCGCCCGGATTCGACCCGACCGCCGCTGCCGACGCCTTCGGCGCCGACGATGACGCGGATGCCGGGTTCGTCGAGACCGAGCAGTACTGATCGCTCGGGCCTGACGGTTCGTTCTTGCTGCGGTCCGGCTTCGGCTGGGCGCGCAGTTCCCCCCGCCCCCTTTGGGGGCGGGGGGCTCCGACAGACATCCGTCTGCTCGGGTACCGACTCCCGTACCTCGTACGGCCGGGGCAGCACACAAGGAGAAACACCATGCCGAAGCCCGCCAAGGGTGCCCGTCTGGGCGGCAGCGCTGCGCACGAGCGGCACATGCTGGCGAACCTCGCCAAGTCGCTGTTCGAGCACGGCCGCATCACCACCACCGAGGCCAAGGCCCGCCGTCTGCGTCCGCACGCGGAGCGCCTGATCACCAAGGCCAAGAAGGGCGACATCCACAACCGTCGCCAGGTGCTGCAGGTCATCACCGACAAGAGCATCGTGCACACGCTCTTCACCGAGATCGCGCCGCGGTACTCCGAGCGTCCGGGTGGCTACACCCGTATCACCAAGATCGGTAACCGCCGCGGCGACAACGCGCCGATGGCCGTGATCGAGCTGGTCGAGGGCGAGATCGCCAAGAAGGCGACCGTCGACGAGGCCGAGGCCGCCACCAAGCGTGCGGTCAAGGAAGACGCTCTCAAGAAGGACGCGCCCGTCGAGGACGCGAAGCCGGTTGAGGCTGCTTCCGAGGAGTCGAAGGACGCCTGAGCGTTCTGACACTGCTTGCGGACGGGCCCGCATCCCCTCACAGGGGTGCGGGCCCGGTCCCGGGACGGGGGGCAGGCGGGGGGGCGGTGGGGGTGGGGGGCCTGGAGGCGGTTCGCCAGGTGGCATAGCGCTTCACGGCCTGCGGGTCGTGGGCGTTGTCCCTCTTGCGCTTCTCCATCAGCGTTTCCATCCGCTGACCTGTCTTCGGGCCGACGACGCCGTCCTTGGACAGCCCGTTGTTGCCCTGGAAGAGCTTCACGGCGTTCTCGGTGCCGGAGCCGAAGGCGCCGTCGACGCGGATCTGCGGCCGGTTGAAGGTGTTCACGCCCCGCTGTACGCACTTCACCTTGGTGCCGCTGTCGCCCTTGCGGATGGGCTTGGGCTGACCGGATCCGGCCGCCCCGCCGGAGCCGGAGCCCGCTCCGGCCTTGTTGGTGAGCTTTTCCTTGTCCGCCGAGGACTTCCCCTTGTCCGCCGGCTTCGTACCGCCGTCACCGCCGCCGCAGGCCGTGAGCCCCAGGGCGAGAATGCCGGTGGTGAGCAGTGCGGCGGCAGGCGTGGTCCACTTGGTCATCGTTCCCCCGATGTATGCGATCCCGTTGCGGACGTACGGGACGGGAGACGCTGGCTCGGGGTGCGGTAGTGGCGTGATGAACATCACTGGAGTTCGACAGGGAGGCAGGTTCCGGTGGCCGACGAGGTGGAGCCCGGTTTCGTACGGGTGCGGCTTGATCTTTCGTACGACGGGAAGGAGTTCTCGGGCTGGGCGAAGCAGCTGAGGCAGACGACCCGGACCGTGCAGGGTGAGATCGAGGACGCGCTGCGTACGGTGACGCGCTCGGCCGAGACGTACCAGCTGACGGTCGCCGGGCGTACCGATGCCGGGGTGCATGCGCGCGGGCAGGTGGCGCATGTGGATCTGCCCGCCGAACTGTGGGCCGAGCACCAGGACAAGCTGCTCCGCCGCCTTGCCGGACGACTGCCGCACGATGTGCGCGTGTGGAAGGTGGCCGAGGCGCCGAGCGGATTCAACGCGCGCTTCTCGGCGATCTGGCGGCGGTACGCGTACCGGGTGACGGACAACCCCGGTGGGGTCGACCCGCTGTTGCGCGGTCATGTGCTGTGGCACGACTGGCCGTTGGACGTCGAGGCGATGAACGAGGCGGCCGCCCAGCTGCTCGGGGAGCATGACTTCGCCGCGTACTGCAAGAAGCGCGAAGGCGCCACGACGATCCGCACCTTGCAGGAGCTTCGGTTGGAGCGGGGCGCCGACGGGATCATCACGGCGACCGTGCGGGCGGATGCCTTCTGCCACAACATGGTGCGCTCGCTGATCGGCGCGCTGCTGTTCGTGGGGGATGGGCACAGGGGGCCCGGCTGGCCGGCGAAGGTTCTTGCGGCGGGGGTGCGGGACTCGGCGGTGCATGTGGTGCGGCCGCATGGGCTGACGCTGGAGGAAGTGGGCTATCCGGCGGACGAGTTGCTGGCGGCGCGGAGTGTGGAGGCGCGGAACAAGAGGACGTTGCCGGGGGTGGGTTGCTGTTGAGGGCGCCTTCGTCCGATGCGGGCTCGTCCTCGTAGGGCCACGCACTGGGGCCCGGGCCGGGGGAGGGGACCGGCCGGGGGCGCGGGCT
>NZ_JAEIMH010000012.1:82616-112236 GCF_016464295.1 Streptomyces sp. N35
CCCTCCGCGCGGGGGGGCCCCCCCCCCGGGGGCCCCCCCCCAGCCCCCGGGCGGGAGAGGAGTCCCGGCCGGGGCTCAGTGCTTCAGCGGTGCGTGTCAGTTGCGTGTGCGGGCCCGCAGTCGCGGTGCCAGGCGTACGGCCGCGAGGCCGGCTGCGGCGAGCAGGATGCCGATGCCGGCGAGGAGGCCGATGCCGGTGGCGCCGGTGAGGGCGAGGCCGCCGTCGTCGTCCGAACCCGGGCCGCTCGTACCGGAGTTGTCCGAACCGGGGCCGTCATCGCCGCCGGAACCTGCGCCTTCCGAGGGGCTCGGCGACGGAGAGGGCTGCCCGTTCTTGGCGAGCACCTCGACCTTGAAGGTGGCCGTCACGTTCTTGTAGTGCGCCACGACGGTGTACTCACCCGTGCCCTTGCCGGCGATCAGCTTCGGCGAGGTGGCGGTGCCCATGTCGGAGGTCGCCTCGACGATGCGCTTGCCGTCCTCGAAGGCGGGTGCGTCCGCGTCCTGGCTCTCGACGCGGAACTCGACCTTGTCCCGGTTCACCTTGCCACCGTGCTGCGTCACCATGGCGACGAGCGGTTCGGCGAACTCCTTGCCGGCCTCGGCCTGCTGGCCGCCGCCCGAGACGGCCTCGACCTTGATGCCGTCGGTCGGGTCCTTCTTGACGTGGCGGGTGAACTCGACGGACTTGCCGTTGTTGGTCTCGGCGACGACCTTGATGGTGCCCTCGCCGTTGCCCGTCAGGTCTTCGACCCGGGCCCGTCCCTGTGCGTCCGTCTTCACGATCTGCTTGCGGTCCGAGTGGTCTTCGAACCACCCCTGGCCGGGCTTCACGATGGTGAAGGTCACGCTCTCGCCCGGTACCGGACGGCCGTCCTTGGTGCGGGCGGAGACGACCAGGGGCTCGCCCCGGTCGTAGATGCCCACGGTCTGGTTGTCGCCGGACTCCTTGCTCAGGGTGTCGACGACGGGCTTGTTCGCGTCGTGCCACTGCAGGACCACGCGGCCGCGGCCGCCGGGGGAGATGCCGCCGGCGCCGTCGGCGATGCCGGATTCCCCGGGGGGGTTGTACGGGGGGGCATCCACGGGGGAGTTGTACGGGGAGCCATCCCAGAAGGGGTCGTCCTTGCGCGGGGGGTAGGACCCGTCGCTCTCCACCATCTCCACGTCGATGACCCTGGAGTCGTCGGCGTAGCTGGACCCGCCTCCGCCGCTGCCCTGGTAGAAGCGCGCCTTCTCGCCGCCTCCGCCGCCACCGGCCCAGCCGGCGCCGCCACCGCCACCGCCGGTGTTCGGGGCGGCATCGCCGCCTGCGCCACCGTCCTTGGCGTCGGCCCCTGCGGTGCCGTTTCCGGCTTCGCCCGTCCCGCCCGCGCCGCCCTTGTCGCCCTTCGCTCCCTTGCCGCCGAGGTCCCCCTCGGAGGCGTCCTTGCCGTTCTCGGCCCCGCCGTCGCCGGCGATGCCACCGTCGATGTCGAGGCCGTAGAAGCTGCCGCCACCGCCACCGGCCGCGATCACCAGCGGATCGCCGCCGGCCGTACGGAGCGAGGAGCTCGAACCGCCGGAGTTGCCACTGCGGTGCTGCGCGGCGTCGTATCCGCCCTTGCCGCCGAGCGCGTCACCGAAGCGGCCGTGTTCCGAGCCGGCGACCCGTACGGTCAGCTTCTCGCCCGGAGTGACCTTCACCGTGCCGGAGACGAACGCGCCGTCGCCACCGACGGTCATCGAGTCGCCGCCGCCACCCTGACCCCACGCCCGCACTTCGAGCCTGGTGATCCCGGCGGGGACCACGAAGTCCTCCTTGGCACCGGTTGATTCGAAGATCCGGCACTCGTTGAAGGCGGCCGTGGGCATGCATTCCGGCGCCGGAATCGCGGCGGCCGGGGCGCTGCCGCCCGCTGCAAGCCCCGCCAGGGTCAACGCGGCCACGGCGACGCCACTGGCGCCTCTGCGCAGCACGGAACTACCTCTGTTCACAGAACCCCTCCACTGCCCCAGGTCCCCCCCGGGGCTCATCTCCGTCGGCCCTCGAGCGTCATGCGGCGCGGGATCCCCCGATCCCGGCGGCGCGCGGTGCTACCGCGGCCGCAGTGCCCGGCATGAGCATGGCCGTAACGAGAAGACACTACCGTCACAATCGCCACAGGGGCACTCAAAAACCGAACGTGAAGTCGAGTGCGGTGAGGGCGGGTTCAGGGGTTCTGCACAGCCGCCGAAGCCTGGGCCTCGCCGCGGCGGTGGATCTGCTGGAAGGCCAGACCCGCGATGTCGTCGCCCGCCGTGAAGACCTTCTTGTCCTTCTTCGTGACGTCCTTGCCGCTGGTGAAGCCGCCGACCGTGAAATAGGCGTAGCGGCCGTACGAGTTGGTGGTCGAGCGGCAGATCGTGGTGTTGCAGAAGGCCGGGACACCCTTGCCCGAGAGGGACTTGACCGTGCCCTTCTTGTAGGCGTCCTTGACCTTGGTGGCCTGCTTCTCCGTGTCGAAGACCGCGACGCCGACCGTGATGGCCACGCCGTCCTTCTCGTACGTGGCGCGCAGCACCTTGGTGCAGCCGTTGGACTTGAGCAGGGCGCCGAGCGGGCCGTTGGTGACCGAGTCGCACGCCTTGGTCTCGGCGGTGGCGCCCTTCTTGTAGACCGCGCCGCCCTTGGTGAACTTGGCACCCGGGAACAGACCGGCCGCGCTCAGCGGCGCCTTGTCCTTGTCCGCGCTGGAGATGTAGTCCTTCGGGTCCGGCGGCGGGGGCGGCTTGGTCTCGGCGAAGGTCGGCTGCTGCGAGGCCGTGGAGCCCGGGACCGAGGCGGACGGCGGGACATTGGCGGACTTGTTGTCGTCCGAACCGTTGGCGGAGACCACGGCGACCGCGACGACGGCCGCCACGGCCACCGTGGCGAGCGCACCGCCGCCGACCATCAGGAGCCTGCGGCGCTTCGCGCGGGACTCCGATGCCTCGGCGAGCGCGGCCCAGTCGGGCGTCTGCCCGCCGGGCGCACCCGGCATGGGCGGCATGCCCGGCTGCGTGCCCCAGTGCGACTGGGGCTGCTGAGGCTGCTGCTGACCACCGGAACCCCACGGGGGTCCCCCCTGCCCAAAGCTCATGGGGCGCATCTTAGGCCGAAACGGTGACACCGGGTGCGGGCGTTATACGGGGGTGGGCAGCGCGTTATGCGGGGGTGATGCAGGGGCGTCGGCCTAGGTTGATTGCCATGAAACGCGTAGATTCAGGGCGATTTGAGGTTCTTCGCTGGCTGGAACGGCCCGCCTCCCGTGCCATGTGGTGCGCGCTGGCCGTGGTGCTTGCCGCCGGCGTCGTACGGGTCGGGCTGCAGTCGTCCGACGGCGGGATGGACAACGCGATCGTCGTCAAGGCCGCGCGGACCTGGCTCGACGGCGGATCCCCGTACGACGATCCGCACTTTCTGTATCTGCCGAGCGCTGTCCTCGCGGCTGTCCCGGAGATGCTGCTTCCCCTCTGGCTGCTGCGGTTCGCCGCGCCGGCGTTCGTCACCGGAGCGCTGCTCGCCGGATGGGTCTGCGCCCTGCGGCTGTACGGGGTCGGGCTGCGCAGCCGGTACGCGGCGCTCGGCCCGCTCGCCCTGGCGCTCGGGTTCGCGCCGTTCGGGCATCTGATCGTGCTCGCCAACTGGACGGTCGTCGCGGCCGCCGTCCTGTCGGCCGCGCTGCTGCTCGCGCACCGGGGGCACTGGACGTCGGCGGGGGTCGTGATCGGTGCGGCCATCGCGTTCAAGCCGCTGCTCGTGCCCGTGCTCCTGCTCTTTCTCTTCGCCCGGCGGTGGCGCGCGCTGACGGTCGCGGTGCTCGTGCCGGCCGCGGCCTCGGGGCTCGCCGCCCTGACGATGCCCGACCCGGCCGGGTTCTTCACGCGGACCCTGCCCTTCCTCTTCAAAGGGGACGACAGCTTCGTACGGCTCTACGAGGCCTCGCCCGCCGCCGTGCTGCCCCGGCTCGGGGTGCCGCAGGGAGCGGCCACCCTGTTCGCGCTGACCTGTGCGGCGGCGGGAGTGTGGTGCGCCTGGCGGCGCTGGGGGCGCGGGGACGTGACGAGTCCGGCGCGGCTCGGGGAGAGCGCCGTGATGGTGATGCTCGCCGCGTTTCTGGTCTCGCGGCCCTCGTACGACCACTACCTCCTCGTCGTCGTACCGCTGCTGCTCGCCGGGGCCGGACAGGAGGGGGCGCCGGTGCGGATGGCCGGTTTCTGGGTGGCGATGGTGCCGCAGGTGCCGGGATTCGGGTGGCCGTTCCTCGAAGCTCCGGCCGGCGTGCGGCGGGCGTTCAAGGACGCGTTCACGCTGTGTGCGCTCGCGGTGACGGTGGGGCTGTGCTGTGTGCGGCGGGGCTCCGTGGCCCTCCCGCACACCAGGCGAGCCCGTACTCTGGAGTCGGCAGAGCCTGCGGGCGAGCGCGCGTTTTGACCCGAACGGGTAAGCGCGGGTATTCTGCCAGTTCGTTATGCGTATTGGCTTGGTCGTTCTCACGCGATGGGCCCATACGTAAGTTCCCTGGAGCAGTTACCAGTGGCTCGCATACGGGTATCGCCCGGCGACTGTGAGCCCCAGCTGCATGATCGCTTCAGAGGATTCGTGTGTCTGGAACCCATCCACTGAAGAAGCGAAGGCTACGAAGTGCGTACGTACAGCCCTAAGCCCGGCGATATCACTCGCCAGTGGCACGTGATCGACGCCCAGGACATCGTCCTCGGCCGTCTCGCGAGCACCGCCGCCAGCATCCTGCGCGGCAAGCACAAGCCGATCTACGCGCCGCACGTTGACACCGGTGACTTCGTCATCATCATCAACGCCGACAAGGTGCACCTGTCCGGCAACAAGAAGACCCAGAAGATGGCGTACCGCCACTCCGGCTACCCGGGTGGTCTCCGCTCCGTCCGCTACGACGAGCTTCTGGACAAGAACCCCGAGAAGGCCATCGAGAAGGCCGTCAAGGGCATGCTCCCCAAGAACACCCTGGGCCGTCAGATGCTCTCGAAGCTGAAGGTCTACTCGGGCGACCAGCACCCCCACGCTGCCCAGCAGCCGGTGCCGTTCGAGATCACCCAGGTCGCGCAGTAGTTCCGGCCACCCCCTAAGACGTAAAGAAATCTGAGGAGCATCGTGGCCGAGACCACCGCCGAGCAGCCGATCGAAGACATCGAGGCTGAGGCGCCCGAGCAGTACACCACCGAGTCCGAGGCGCCCGTCGAGGGCGAGTACACCTCCGAGTCGAACGCCGCGCGCTTCGGCGACCCGCAGCCGGCCGCCGGCCTGGGTCGTCGCAAGAACGCCATCGCCCGCGTCCGGATCGTCCCGGGCACCGGCAAGTGGAAGGTCAACGGGCGTACGCTCGAGGACTACTTCCCGAACAAGGTCCACCAGCAGGAAGTCAACGAGCCCTTCAAGGTGCTCGAGCTGGAAGGCCGTTACGACGTCATCGCCCGCATCTCGGGTGGCGGCGTCTCGGGTCAGGCCGGCGCCCTGCGCCTCGGCGTGGCCCGTGCCCTGAACGAGGCCGACGTGGACAACAACCGCGGCGCGCTGAAGAAGGCCGGCTACCTCCGCCGCGACGACCGTGCGGTCGAGCGCAAGAAGGCCGGTCTCAAGAAGGCCCGTAAGGCTCCGCAGTACAGCAAGCGTTAATCGCTGGCTGCACTGCTCGGCAGAGCATCTGCCACACGTTCGCCCCGGCGGCACGCTGAGTGCTGCCGGGGCGTTCGTTTTATTAACGGGCATGGGCGTATAACGACATAAAGCGCTCAGCTGTATTCATTGAGTTTCATTGGCTTGCAGGCTCGGTGCTCTACAGAGCGGAACCGGGCACTCGAGAAGTTCAGGTAGTTCGGAGGACATCTAGTGGGACGACTCTTCGGCACCGATGGCGTGCGCGGTGAGGCCAACGCGGATCTGACGGCCGAGCTCGCGCTCGGACTCTCCGTCGCTGCGGCCCATGTCCTGGGGGAGGCGGGCTCGTTCGAGGGGCATCGCGCGGTGGCGGTCGTCGGGCGGGACCCGCGCGCTTCCGGTGAATTCCTCGAGGCGGCCGTCGTCGCGGGTCTGGCGAGCGCGGGCGTGGACGTGCTGCGCGTGGGTGTGCTGCCGACCCCCGCGGTCGCGTATCTCACCGGCGCCCTTGGCGCCGATCTCGGCGTCATGCTGTCCGCCAGCCACAACGCGATGCCGGACAACGGCATCAAGTTCTTCGCGCGCGGCGGCCACAAGCTCGCCGACGAGCTCGAGGACCGTATCGAGACCGTCTACGAGCAGCACCGTACCGGTGACCCCTGGCAGCGCCCGACCGGCGCCGGAGTGGGCCGCATCAAGTCGTACGACGAAGGCTTCGACCAGTACGTCGCGCACCTGATCGGTGTGCTGCCGAACCGGCTCGACGGCCTGAAGATCGTCCTCGACGAGGCGCACGGCGCGGCCGCCCGGGTCTCGCCCGAGGCCTTCGCGCGGGCCGGCGCCGAGATCGTCACGATCGGTGCCGAGCCGAACGGGCTCAACATCAACGACGGTTGCGGCTCCACCCACCTCGGTCTGCTCAAGGCCGCGGTCGTCGAGCACGGCGCGGACCTCGGCATTGCGCACGACGGCGACGCGGACCGCTGCCTCGCGGTCGACCACGAGGGCAACGAGATCGACGGCGACCAGATCCTCGCCGTTCTCGCGCTCGCCCTGCGCGAGCGCGGGCAGCTGCGCGAGAACACCGTGGTCGCGACCGTGATGTCCAACCTCGGCTTCAAGCTCGCCATGGAGCGCGAAGGCGTCGGATTCGTCCAGACCGGGGTCGGTGACCGCTACGTCCTGGAGTCGATGAAGGAGCACGGATACGCGCTCGGTGGCGAGCAGTCCGGCCATGTCATCGTCCTCGACCACGCGACGACCGGCGACGGCACGCTGACCGGTCTGCTGCTCGCCGCGCGCGTCGCCCAGACGGGCCGCTCGCTCAAGGAGCTCGCGGGGGTCATGGAGCGGCTGCCGCAGATCCTGATCAATGTGCCGGACGTCGACAAGTCCCGCGTCACCACCTCGGCCGAACTGGCCGCCGCGGTGACGGACGGCGAGCGCGGACTGGGCGCCACCCGCCGGGGGTTGCTGCGTTCCTCGCGCGCCGGGCCGCCGGTGCGCGTGATGGTCGAGGCCGCCGATATCGACCAGGCGCGGTCGGTGGCCGGGCGGCTCGCCGATGTGGTGAAGTCCGCGCTCGGCTAGGCGAATTGCGTTCTGCGGACTGTGGGCCGGCCGTCCTTCGGGGCGGGCGGCCCGCGCGGTTTCGCGGCCCGGGCCTTCAGGGGCGGACGGGGCCGGTGGCGCGCCCCCGAGGACCTCTGGGGCCGGGGGGGGGGATGATGCCGAGCAGGTTGAGCAGCAACTGCTCGGTGGGGCGCCAGGCTTGTACGTACTCGGTGAAGCTGAAGGCCACCGCCGCGTTCGCCGCGGCCGGCACCGTGGTCACCGAGATCGCCACGCCCACGAGGGCGCCCGACTTCGCCGAGGTCAGCGAGAGGGTGCCGGCGGCGCCCGCCAGGACGGCCACGATGAAGGAGAACCAGTCCGGCGCGTAGATGAACGAGGTGTTCGGCCGGTCCGCGTCGAGCTGCTGCAGCGAGAAGAGATCCACCGCGGTCATGAACAGGCTGAAGCCGAACGTCACCACCATGGCGAAGGCGAAGCCCGCGAGCAGCGCGATCAGGGAACGTGCCGCGAGTCTGGGCGTCTTCTGCACCAGGGCCGTGCAGAACCCGGCCAGTGGCCCGAACTCCGGACCCACCGCCATCGCGCCCACGATCAGGATCGCGTTGTCGAGCACCACACCGCAGGCCGCGATCATCGTGGCCAGGGTGATGAAGGCGAGGTAGGTGACCGAGAGCGTCGACTCCTCGTGCGTCGCCTCGGTCAGCTGCTCCCAGAGCACCGCGTCCGAACCCTCGCCCGGTGCCTCGTGCTCGGCCTTGTCGGCGCGCTTGGAGAGCGACAGGTCGATGTTGCCGATGGCGATCGAGCCGCATTCGTCGATGCCCAGCTCCCGTAGCCCGCCGACCAGTTCATCGCCGGCCTCGCGCGCCACGTCGCAGAGCACGATGTCGCCCCGGGGGTTGCGGGCCGCACCGCTGAGCACCGCGAGATGCGTGGTGCCCACTGTTTTCTCGATCAGCTGGACCACTTCGTCCGTACGGTCGGACGGCGTGATCAGGCGTACGTGCAGCATGTCGGCACCTTAGCGCCGGACCGGCGCGTGGCACACCGAGCGGTCAGGGCATGGAGCGCAACGACCGGGCCAGGCCGTCCGGTTTGTCACTGCGGTCGATGACCCGGGACAGGGCGAGACGGACGGCGGCGGTGGCCTCGTCGCCGAGCTCGGCCGACAGCTGCTTCTCGAACTCCTGCTGGAAAGCGACCCCGCTCTCCATGAGCGCACGGCAGCGCTCGGTGCGCACAAGCCGCTTGACCCTGCCGTCGGCGGGATCGGGTACGCGTTCCACGTATCCGGCCCCGACCATGTCGTCCACCAGCTTCGCCGCGCCCTGGTGGGTGATCTCCAGCCTGGTGGCCAGCTCACGGATGGTCAGGGGCTCGGCGGCGATCAGCTTGAACGCGTAGCCGAAGGCGGGCCGCAGGGCGGTGAAGCCTTCTGTGGCCAGGTGGTCGTGGAGCTCGGTGACCACCTGTTGGTAGGCGAGCCCGAGCAGGAGGCCGAGGGGGGCGTCGTCGCGGTCCATGTCGCTTTATCTTTCCAGGGGTTGACGACCTTCAAGCAAGCTTGTACAACTTTAGTTGTACAACTACTGGAGAGGAAATCTTCTTGCCGATCATCCAAGCATCTTCCGCCCCGACGTTCGACCTCCCCAACGCCACTTTCACAGGCCTGGCCGCACCGAGCCGGGGCGCCAAGGAGACCTGTGTCTGGAAGACCCGGGTGCACCCGGGCGCCGCGCCGGCCCCGCACTCCTTCGATCACGAAGAGGTCCTGGTCGCGATCGCGGGCTCGGCCGTCGCCGTGCTCGACGGAGTGGAGCACCCGGTGACCGTGGGGGACGCGATCATCGTGCCCGCCGGCGTCGAGTTCGGTCTGGGCAATCCGCACGACGAGCCCTTCGAGGCCGTGGTCGCGCTGCCGGTCGGCGCGCTGGCCTTCATGAACGGGAAGTCCCTGGTCCCGCCGCCCGCTCAGTGACGCGCCGGCGCCTCAGAGCTTGCGCAGCCGCAGCCGCTGCACCTTGTGGTCCGGGCCCTTGCGCAGTACCAGGGTGGCGCGGGCCCGGGTGGGGGCCACGTTCTGGGTGAGGTTGGGGAGGTTGATGGACTGCCACATGCGACGGGCGTACGCCATCGCCTCGTCCTCCGGGACCAGGGTGTGGCGGTGGAAGTACGAGTCCGGGTTCTGGAAGGCCGTCGCGCGCAGCTTGCGGAAGCGGCTGAGGTACCAGGCCTCGATGTCCTCGGGCTTGGCGTCCACGTACACGCTGAAGTCGAAGTAGTCCGCGAGGCCGACCCGGGTGCGGCCGTCCTTGCCGGGCAGGGCGGGCTGCAGGACGTTCAGGCCCTCGACGATCAGGATGTCGGGGCGCCGGACCGTCAGGCGCTCGCCGGGGACGATGTCGTACTTCAGATGCGAGTAGACGGGCGCGGTGACCTCGTCCTTGCCGGCCTTGATGTCCGCGACGAAACGGGTGAGCGCCCTGCGGTCGTACGACTCGGGGAAGCCCTTCCTCGACATCAGACCGCGGGCCTCCATCTCCTTCATGGGCCACAGGAAGCCGTCGGTGGTGACCAGTTCGACCCGCGGGTGCTCGGGCCAGCGCGCGAGCAGCGCCTGGAGCAGACGGGCGACCGTGGACTTGCCGACGGCGACCGACCCGGCGACTCCTATGACGAAGGGGGTGCCGTGCTGGGTGCCGTGCCCGTCGCCCGTGTCGAGGAAGGTGTTGAGCGCGCCGCGCAGGGTGTCGGTGGCGCCGACGTACAGATTGAGCAGCCGGGACAGCGGCAGATAGACGTCGCGTACCTCGTCCAGGTCGATCACGTCGCCGAGTCCGCGCAGCTTCTCGACCTCCGCGGCGGTCAGCGGGAGCGGCGTCTTGTCGCGCAGCGCGCTCCACTCCGACCTGGTCAGGTCCACGTACGGGGTGGGCTCCGAGCGGCGGTGAGTGCCCGGCGGCGGCGAGGTGATCACAGAGTCATTGTTGCGGCTCCATGAACGGCGTGTGGCGTGGGGTGCGTCACGCGGGTGCGCGCGCCGCCGTCACTCGCCTTCGGCGATCCGGTCCCGTGCTTCCTCGACCAGGCTCAGGTACTCGGCCTCTTCGCAGCCGGGCATGGTGCCCATCTCGTACAGGTCGAGAGCGTCGTCGAGGTCCTCGCCCAGGTCCTCGTCGGGCAGGGCGTCGAGGGCCAGCTCGCTGTGGACCCGGCCGGTGAAGTCGGCTGCCGTGCGCGCAGTGGACCGCCTGCGGGCGAAAAGACGTCTGCGTATCGGCACCATGCCCCCCAGCACAGGAACCGGTGCCCGGCTCGGGCCCGGTTCCGGGGAACGTAACCGCTGGGGGAGCGACGGTCCAGACCTGTGCGTCAGGGATCTGCCCCGTAGGCTGCCGCCATGCGCGCACCACAGCCGGGACGGGCCGGATGATCATCGGAGTCGGGATCGATGTGGCCGAGGTCGACCGCTTCCGTGCCTCCCTCGAGCGCACTCCGTCGCTGGCGCAGCGGCTCTTCCTGGAGAGCGAGTTGTATCTGCCGAGCGGCGAGCAGCGCGGCTTCGCCTCCCTCGCCGCCCGTTTCGCGGCCAAGGAGGCGCTGGCCAAGGCGCTCGGGGCGCCGGCGGGGCTGCACTGGACCGATGCCGAGGTGTACGTCGAGGAGAGCGGGCAGCCGCGCCTTCGCGTGACCGGCACCGTGGAGCGCCGGGCGGCCGAGCTCGGGGTGCGCGGCTGGCATGTGTCCCTGAGCCACGACGCGGGCATCGCGTCCGCCGTGGTGATCGCGGAAGGGTGATCTTCCCGTGCGTACTGCTCACAGCGTCGAGACCGTGCGCGCCGCCGAGCGCGCGCTGATGGCACAGCTGCCCGAGGGGGCGCTGATGCAGCGGGCCGCCGCGGGGCTCGCGGCCGCCTGCGCCGATCTGCTCGGGCGGGTGTACGGCTCCCGGGTCGTGCTCCTCGTCGGCAGCGGCGACAACGGGGGCGACGCGCTCTACGCCGGCGCCCGCCTCGCACGGCGCGGCGCAGGGGTCACGGCGGTGCTGCTCGCGCCGGAACGTACGCATGAGGGCGGGCTCGCGGCGGTGCGTGCCGCCGGGGCACGGGTCGTCGCCGCCACTGACGCCGGGCCGGTGATCGCCCGGGCCGATCTCGTCATGGACGGCATCGTAGGCATCGGCGGCAAGGGCGGCCTGCGGCCGGACGCGGCTCGACTCGCTTCTCTCGTACGGGAATCAGGCGCCGCGGTCGTCGCCGTCGACCTGCCCAGCGGGGTCGGGGCCGACACCGGAGAGGTGGCCGGGGACGCGGTGCGGGCGGATGTGACGGTCACGTTCGGGACGTACAAGCCGGGGCTCCTGATCGATCCGGCGCGGTCGTACGCGGGGGCGGTGCGGCTTGTCGACATCGGGCTCTCGCTGCCTTCGGCGTCCTTGCCTTCGGTGTCCTCGGGGTCTTCGGCGCCCTCGGGGCCCGAGCTCGAGGCGCTGCAGTACGCGGATGTGGCGGCGCTGCTGCCTTCGCCGACGGCGTCCAGCGACAAGTACCGGCGGGGTGTGGTCGGGATCGCGGCCGGGTCGGCCACTTACCCGGGCGCGGCGGTACTCGCCGTCGCGGGCGCGCTGCGGGGCGGTGCGGGAGCCGTGCGCTATGTGGGCCCCGCCGCCGACGCGGTCCTCGCCCGCTTCCCCGAGACGCTGGTGCACACCGGGCCGCCGTCCGCGGCCGGGCGCGTCCAGGCCTGGGTCGTGGGGCCCGGGATCGGGGACGACGCGGCGCGGGTGGCGGATGTGCTGGCCCAGGACGTGCCGGTGCTCGTCGATGCGGACGGGCTGCGGCTCGCGGATCCCGCGGTGCTGCGGGCGCGGACGGCGCCCACCGTGCTGACTCCGCATGCGGGGGAGGCGGCGGCGCTCCTCGGGGTGACGCGGGAGTCCGTGGAGTCGGCGCGGCTTTCGTCCGTACGGCGCCTTGCCTCGGAGTTCTCCGCGACCGTGCTGCTCAAGGGGTCGACCACGCTGGTCGCGCCCCCGGGCGGAGGGCCGGTCCGGGTCAACCCGACGGGGACGGCGTGGCTGGCCACGGCCGGGAGCGGGGATGTGCTGTCGGGGCTGTCCGGGGCGCTGCTTTCGGCGGGGCTCTCCGGGGTGGATGCCGCCTCGGTGGGGGCGTATCTGCATGGGCTTGCGGGGCGGGTGGCGGCGGCGGGTGCGCCGGCATCGGCGCAGGATGTGGCGGCGGCGATTCCTTCGGTTTGGCGGGATGTGCGGGGCTGAGGCTGAGGGTTGTGCGTCGGGTGCGGGTGGGTGGGTGGCGCCTGCGGCGGGCTTTCCGCCCCGCCCCGCCCCTTCCCGAAACCCGCGGGCTCCGCCCCCCGACCCCCGTATCCCAACCTCGTTCGGATCTGCTCCAGCGCTGGAGGGGCTGGAAGATGAAAGATGTCCTCAAGCGCCGACGGGATGGGTGTGCCTTCGCCTGATTGTTCGCGTTTGGTCGTTTCCTGAGGGCATGATTCACCGCACCGCACGCCGTACGACCCGTCTCACCGTCGCCGCCGTACTCGCCCTCGCGGCCCTCGCCACCCCCGCCGTCGCGGCCGATCCAGGCCCCCCGCCCGTGCCCGCCCCCCAGCAGGAGCTGGTCCCGGGTGTGGCGCTCACTCCGTATCACCGGTGGCAGTTGGACACTCCCGATCAGGGTATGGCGCCGTTCGTCTACGAGCCGAGTGCCGCCGAGGACTCCGTCGAGCCGATGGAGCCGCCCGTCGAGCTCGACGCGCTGATCGAGTACGTGCCGCCGAGCGAGGTCGTCCGTGGTGCCGCGGCGCCCTTCTGCAGCAAGCGGACCGGTCCGCATCAGCGCCGGGTCGAGGCGTGGCTGAAGCTCAAGGTGGACGGCAAGCAGTCGGCCAAGGACTGCGCGGCGATCCGCACGTTCCAGCGGAAGCAGGGGATCCGGCCCGATATCGGCTTCGCCGGGCCGGTGACCTGGGCCCGGATGCGCTGGCTGAGTGCCGTACGCGATCCGAAGGCGCTGCAGAAGTGCCCGGCGCGCGCGTACCGGATCGCCTGTGTGGACCTCGCGCGGCAGCTGATGTGGGTGCAGAAGGGCGGGAAGGTGACCTTCGGGCCCGTGGCCGTGCGCAGCGGCAAGAGGTCGACGCCGACGCGCACCGGCTGGCACAAGGTGTTCTGGAAGCACAAGAACCACTACTCGACGCTGTTCCGGACCCCCATGCCGTACAGCCAGTTCTTCAGCGGTGGGCAGGCCTTTCATGCCGTCTACAGCAGTGTCTACAGCACGTCGGGCTCCCCGGGCTGCGTGAACCTGAGCTACCGGGACGCCAAGCGGCTGTGGAACAAGCTGTACAAGGGGGACCGCGTGTACGTGTGGGGCCGCAGGCCGTGACCGTTGCCCGGCACGCTTCGGCAGCCGAGACCGTCGTACGGCTCTGAGACACTGGGGCGCGATGACTGAGACACCTGTGCGCGTCCGCGCCGAGATCGATCTGGCCGCTCTGCGGGCCAATGTGCGGGCGCTGCGTGCCCGCGCGCCCCGCGCCGCGTTCATGGCCGTGGTGAAGGCGGACGCGTACGGGCACGGAATGGTGCCCTGCGCCAAGGCCGCGCTGCAGGCCGGCGCGACCTGGCTGGGCACCGCCACCCCCCAGGAGGCGCTCGCGCTGCGCGCGGCGGGCATCGGCGTCGACGACGCCCGCGTCATGTGCTGGTTGTGGACGCCCGGCGGCCCCTGGCGCGCGGCCGTCGAGGCCGACGTCGACCTCGGTGTCAGCGGCATGTGGGCGCTGCGCGAGCTGACCGCGGCGGCCCGCCAGGCAGGGCGCACGGCACGGGTGCAGCTGAAGATCGACACCGGACTCGGGCGGAACGGCTGTATGCCCGCCGACTGGCCCGAGCTGGTCGAGGCCTGTCTGAAGGCCGAGGCCGAAGGCACGGTCAAGGTCACCGGCATCTGGTCGCACTACGCGTGCGCGGACGAGCCCGGGCACCCCTCGATCGCCCTGCAGTCCGCCGAGTTCGCCGCCGCGGTGCGCCATGCCGAGGAGGCCGGCCTCACCCCCGAGGTCCGCCACATCGCCAACTCCCCGGGCACGCTGACCCTGCCCGAGTCGCACTACGACCTCGTACGTCCCGGCATCGCCATGTACGGGATCTCACCGAGCCCCGAGGTCGGCACGCCCGAGGACTTCGGTCTGCGTCCGGTGATGACGCTCACCGCGTCGCTCGCCCTGGTGAAGCGCGTTCCCGCGGGTCTCGGCGTCAGTTACGGGCATCACTACGTCACACCCGAGCCCACCACGCTCGGCCTCGTCCCCGTCGGCTACGGCGACGGATTGCCCCGGCACGCCTCCCGGACCGGTCCGGTCCTCGTCGGCGGCAAGGTGCGGGCGGCCGCCGGGCGGGTCGCCATGGACCCGGTCGTGGTCGATCTGCACGGGGACGAGCCCGCGGCCGGCGACGAGGCGGTGCTGTTCGGACCGGGCGACCGGGGCGAGCCGACCGCCGAGGACTGGGCGCGGGCGGCGGGCACCATCGGGTACGAGATCGTCACGCGCATCGGAACACGCGTTCCCCGCGTCTACGTGAACGAGTGACAGGCCGGGCGTGACCGTATGGCCGGTCCGGTGTACTCGTAGGGCTCGTGAACGTCGTAACGCAGGAGGCAGGAGCGGCACGTGAGTGACACAGGCACCCAGATCGCCCGGGCCGCCGAGGAGGCGGCCGGCGGCGGGTGGGGCAGGGCGGGCATCGCGGGCGCCGCGGTAGGGGGGGTCGCCGCGGGGGCGGGCGCCGGGGGCGCGGTCGAGCGGCTCACCGTCGGACGCGGCATGCGCAAGAAGGCCCGCCTCGCCCTCGACTCCGCCGGTCCCTACGGCTCGCTGCGCGGGCTGCCCGGCAAGGCGCGGGCCGAGGACGGCACGGTCCTCTACTACGAGGTCGACGAGGTCGAACCGGACAGTGCGAAGGGCCGTCGCGGCCGACGCCTCTTCGGCCGCAAGGCCCCCGCTCCCGTCACCGTCGTCTTCTCGCACGGCTACTGCCTCAGCCAGGACTCCTGGCACTTCCAGCGCGCGGCCCTGCGCGGCGTCGTGCGCACCGTCTACTGGGACCAGCGCAGCCACGGCCGCTCCGAGCGCGGCAAGGCCCAGACCGAGCGCCAGGAGCCGGTCACCATCGACCAGTTGGGCCGCGACCTCAAGACGGTCGTCGACGAGGCCGCGCCCGAGGGCCCGCTCGTCCTGGTCGGCCACTCCATGGGCGGCATGACCGTGATGGCGCTCGCCGACCAGTTCCCCGAGCTGATCCGCGACCGGGTCGTGGGCGCCGCGTTCGTCGGCACGTCCTCCGGGCGGCTCGGCGAGGTCAACTACGGTCTGCCGGTCGCGGGCATGAACGCCGTACGCCGGGTCCTGCCCGGAGTCCTCAAGGCGCTCGGCTCGCGCGTCGAACTGGTCGAGCGCGCCCGAGGGGCCACCGCGGACCTGTTCGCGGGCATCATCAAGCGCTACTCGTTCGCGTCCCGCGAGGTGGACCCGGCGGTCGCGCGCTTTGCCGAACGTCTCATCGAGTCGACACCCATCGACGTGGTCGCGGAGTTCTATCCGGCCTTCGGCGATCACGACAAGCAGGACGCCCTACGGCACTTCGCGGACCGACCCGTCCTGGTTCTCGCCGGCGACAAGGACCTGGTCACACCCAGCGAGCACAGCGAGTCGATCGCCGACGAGCTGCCCGATGCCGAGCTGGTGATCGTGCCGGACGCCGGGCATCTGGTGATGCTCGAGCACCCGGAGCTGGTGACGGACCGTCTCGCCGATCTCCTGGCGCGTGCGGGGGTGGCCGCTCCGGCCGCTAACGTGGTTGCTCATGGAAGCACCGCACAACCCGGCAAATAGTGTCCGTATCATCATCAACTCCCCCGAGCAGATGGGCGAGTTGGGTCAGCGCCTCGCCAAGATCCTGCGCGCCGGCGACCTCGTGATGCTCAACGGTGAGCTCGGCGCCGGCAAGACCACCCTCACCCGCGGCCTCGGCGCGGGCCTCGGCGTCCGTGGCGCGGTCACCTCGCCGACGTTCGTCATCGCCCGCGTCCACCCCTCGCTCGGCGACGGGCCGCCGCTGGTCCACGTGGACGCGTACCGCCTGGGTGGCGGGCTCGACGAGATGGAGGACCTCGACCTCGATGTCTCGCTGCCCGAGTCCGTGATCGTCGTGGAGTGGGGCGAGGGCAAGGTCGAGGAGCTCACGGACGACCGGCTGCACGTGGTGATCCACCGGGAGGAGGGCGACGCCGCTTCGGACGTGCGGACGGTGACGCTGAACGGGCTGGGGGAGCGCTGGGGCGGGGTGGACCTGGAGGCGCTCGCGGCGTGAGAACACCCGCGTGGCGACAGTTTCCGACAAGCCGTCGGGAAGATATTGCGTACCGGCTCGCCCCGTGGTCACATGGAGACCGAGACTTGGTTAGGGATACCTAACCGCGCCCTGCACTCGGGAGGCACCATGTCGGCCCCGGAACGTGAGACACCCAAGGTGCAGCCGTCGATGAGCGAGCTGCTCGCGTCCTGTGCCGCGGCCACCGCGGTCTCCACGCCGCCGGTGTTCCCCGAGCGCGTACAGGTCGAGGCGGAACGGACTCAGGCGGCGCCGCATCGCGACGCCGCCTGACACTCCGTACCGCTGCGTGGCCCTACTGGACCACGATCACGCTCGTCCCCACCGTCGCGAACTCCCACATCGCGAGCCCGTCCGCACGCGACTCCCGGATGCCGCCGGTCTTCCTCGACGGGTCGGGCTCGGGCGTCGAGCCGTCCTTGGCCGCGCTGAATCCGATCGTCACGCCGTCGTTCGTCGCGAAGCGCACCACGTGCTCGATGGGCGTCCCGTCCGAGCCGGTGATCGACCCGGACCGCGTCGTCACCGCGTACTCGCCCGGCAGCGGATCGACCGTGCTCGGCGAGACCTTGAACGTGTGCTCGACCTTGTCGCCCTCACCCACGAGCCAGACGCGGTCGGAGCCCAGCGAGTACACGACCCGCTGGCCCTGGCCGGACAGTGTCGGCAGCGCGTCGGGCGTCGTCTTGCCCCCGGGCTTCTTGGAGGCGCTCGACGAGGGCGGGGTCTTGGGCTTGCTGAGGGTCTCCGGGGCGGAGGCGGACGCCTGGTACGCGAGGAAGCCGACCGCCGCGAGCGCCGCCGCGGTCAGCCCGGCCACGAATCCCGAGCTGCTGCGTGCCACGAGCTACCTCCACACCCTTCGTACATACGACTGGGTACGTCATATACGTACAGGGAGCGACGTTAGCAGCCGGGCCCTTCCCCGCCGGGGCGCCGTGCCCCGCCTTCGGGGGCCTGTGTCGGATGACCCGTCTGAGCTGCGGCGTCCGGCACGCACCCTCGGCGCACGGCGCCACAGGACAGGTGGCTCCGACACATGACCTGCGACGCCGCACACCGATGGCACGCACCGAACGCCGCCGCTCCCGCGCTTCGCGCGTATGACGGGTCACCCGACACAGGCCCCACGCCGTAGGCTGTTCGCGTGCTCTTGCTCGCTCTGGATACCGCCACCCCCGCCGTCACGGCCGCCCTGCACGACGGCCGCACCGTCCTCGCCGAGTCGGGCGGCGTCGACGCCCGCAGACACGGTGAGCTGCTGCTGCCGGCCGTCGACCGGGTGCTCGCCGAGGCGGGCGTGAAACTCGACGCCGTCACCGCGATCGTGGTGGGCACGGGCCCCGGCCCGTACACCGGACTGCGCGTCGGCCTGATGACGGCCATGACCTTCGGCTCGGCGCTCGGCATCCCCGTGCACGGACTGTGCACGCTCGACGGACTCGCGTACGCCTCGGGCCTCGAAGGCGAGTTCGTGGTCGCGACGGACGCGCGCCGCAAAGAGGTCTACTGGGCGCGCTACAACGGCAGTCGTACGAGGGTGACCGACCCGGCCGTCGACCGCCCCGCCGAGATCGCCGAGCAGGTCGCGGGCCTGCCCGCGGTCGGCGCGGGTGCCCTGCTCTACCCCGGGACGTTCCCGGACGCCCGCACCCCCGAGCACGTCAGCGCCGGTGCGCTGGCCGCGCTCGCCGCCGGGA
Source organism: Streptomyces sp. N35 (assembly GCF_016464295.1). Classification (NCBI taxonomy): domain Bacteria; kingdom Bacillati; phylum Actinomycetota; class Actinomycetes; order Kitasatosporales; family Streptomycetaceae; genus Streptomyces; species Streptomyces sp. N35. The sequence goes on from NZ_JAEIMH010000012.1 coordinate 100,945, forward strand.
AGCTCGCTGCGGGCGAGGAGCTGACCGAGCCGCGGCCGCTGTATCTGCGCCGCCCGGACGCCCAGGTCCCGAAGAACTACAAGGTGGTCACCCCCAAGTGACCCCGGTACTGCGCGAGATGCGCTGGTGGGACATCGAGCCGGTGCTCGAGCTGGAGAAGGAGCTGTTCCCCGACGACGCCTGGTCGCGGGGGATGTTCTGGTCCGAGCTCGCCCACGCGCGCGGCCCCGGCGCTTCCCGCCGCTATGTGACCGCCGTCGAGGGCGAGCGGATCGTCGGGTACGCGGGCCTCGCGGCCGTCGGCGGGCTCGGCGATGTGCAGACCATCGCCGTGGCCCGTGACCACCAGGGCACCGGCCTCGGCTCGGGGCTGCTCACCGATCTGCTGCGGCACGCCACCGCCTTCGAGTGCACCGAGGTGCTGCTCGAAGTGCGCGTCGACAACGCCCGCGCCCAGAAGCTCTACGAACGCTTCGGCTTCGAACCCATCGGCTTCCGGCGCGGCTACTACCAACCGGGCAATGTCGACGCCCTCGTGATGCGCCTGACCGATCCTTCGACAGCAACCGCAGACTTCGTACAAGGAACCGAGACCCATGGCTGACGAACCGCTCGTACTGGGCATCGAGACCAGCTGCGACGAGACCGGCGTCGGCATCGTGCGCGGCACCACCCTGCTCGCCGACGCCGTCGCCTCCAGCGTCGACGAGCACGCACGCTTCGGCGGTGTCGTGCCCGAGGGCGCCTCGCCGGCGCACCTCCAGGCGATGGTGCCGTCCATCCGGGGCGCCCTGCAGGACGCCGGTGTGTCGGCTCGCGACCTCGACGGCATCTCCGTGACGGCCGGGCCCGGTCTCGCGGGCGCGCTGCTCGTCGGCGTCTCGGCCGCGAAGGCGTACGCGTACGCGCTCGGCAAGCCGTTGTACGGCGTGAACCACCTCGCCTCGCACATCTGCGTCGACCAGCTGGAACACGGTCCGCTGCCCGAGCCGACGATGGCGCTGCTCGTCTCCGGCGGCCACTCCTCGCTGCTGCTGTCCTCGGACATCACCTCGGACGTACGGCCGCTCGGCGCGACGATCGACGACGCGGCCGGCGAGGCCTTCGACAAGATCGCCCGCGTGCTCAACCTCGGCTTCCCCGGCGGCCCGGTCATCGACCGGTACGCGAAGGAGGGCGACCCGAACGCGATCGCGTTCCCGCGCGGTCTCACGGGCCCGCGCGACCCCGCGTACGACTTCTCCTTCTCCGGCCTGAAGACCGCGGTCGCGCGCTGGATCGAGGCGAAGCGCAATGCGGGCGAGGACGTTCCCGTACGGGATGTGTCGGCGTCCTTCCAGGAGGCGGTCGTCGACGTGCTCACCCGCAAGGCCGTGCGGGCCTGCAAGGACGAGGGCGTGGAGCACCTGATGATCGGCGGCGGTGTGGCGGCCAACTCGCGGCTGCGCGCCCTGGCCCAGGAGCGCTGCGACAAGGCCGGCATCCAGCTGCGCGTCCCGCGCCCGAAGCTGTGCACCGACAACGGCGCGATGGTCGCGGCCCTCGGCGCAGAGATGGTCGCCCGGGGGCGCGCCGCCTCGGACTGGGACCTGTCGGCGGACTCCTCGCTCCCGGTCACGGAACCGCATGTGCCGGGCCACGCCCATACGCACGATCACGTGCACGAGGTGGCGAAGGACAACCTGTACTCCTGAACCCCGGCCGCGCCGCCCGCCTCAAGTGACAGGTATGGTTCCGCGCCGGGCGGCCACCCGTGACGTATGACGGCTGCTGTGCAGGACACCGGACAACTCGTCGAACGCGCCGACAAGTTCGTGGATTACACCGAGGTCGGCTGGATCGACATCATCCTGAACATCGCCGGGATCCTGGCGATCCTCGGGCTGCTGTCGTGGATCGTCTGGGGCGTGATGGAGCGCCGGCACGGCGTGCGCGGGGCCGCCCGGCGGATCGAGGAGAAGGGCAACACCACGCCGGGGCGCCGGATCAACACCCGCGTGATCCTCGCCGTGCTCTCGGTCGTGGGCTCCCTGGTGCTGCTCGGCTTCGGCATCGCGCTGAACGGCCGATCCGGAAGTCTCGGGGAGAACGCGGGTCTGATGCTGGTGGAGGCGGTGCTGTTCCTGGGGCTCTGGCTGTTCGCCGGAGTGTTCTGGCGGCCGCGCAAGTGGCGTGACGTACCGGAGGAGCCCGCGGGCGGCGCGGGAGAACGCGGTGGGAAAGAATCCTCGGAAAAGTCCGCCGAGGGTGTCGATTCCGCCGGATCCCGTTCGACACAAGGGTGAGAGGCAGGGGAGAAGCCCCCGTCACCGCAACCGAGGAGTCACCATGCCGCGCTACATGTCGCTGATCCGCGTCGACGAGAACAACAACCCCGGTGGTCCGAGCGAGGAGCTCATGGAGCGCATGGGCAAGCTCATGGAGGAGATGACCAAGGCGGGCGTGCTGCTCGACACCGCCGGTCTGCACCCGACCTCCGAGGGCAAGCGGGTCCTCTACAGCGGCGGCGAACTGTCCGTCACCGACGGCCCGTTCACCGAGACCAAGGAGGTCATCGGCGGGTACGCGGTCTTCCAGACCAAGGACGAGGCCGAGGCCCTGGAGTGGACCAAGCGCTTCCTCAAGGTCCACGAGGAAGAGTGGACGATCACCTGCGAGCTGCGCGAACTCGCCGAGGGCTGAGTCAGGCCGGGGGAGCGGGGTGGCCGACGAGCATCGTCGGCGCCCCCGCCACCCGCGTGAGGAACACGGTCGCGGAGTTCCGCCCCTGCAGCTTCATCTTCTTGCGCAGTTCCTCCGGCTCGACCGCGGAACCGCGCTTCTTGACCGTCAGGATCCCGACCTCGCGCTCGCGCAGCAGGGCCTTCAACTTCTTGACGTTGAAGGGGATGTGGTCGGTGATCTCGTACGGGGTCGCGTACGGGGTGCTGTGCAGTTCGTCGGACGTGACGTAGGCGATCATGGGGTCGATCAGTCCGCCCCCGACATCCTTCGCCACCTCGGCGACCAGATGCGCGCGGATGACGGCGCCGTCCGGCTCGTACAGAAAACGCCCCACCGGCCGCGGCTCGGGATCCGGCAGCATCGTCGCGCGCGCGGACCACAGCGAGGCCCCGGCCGGCAGCAGCGTCGCGCCGAACGCGCCGGGCCGCGTCCCGAACCACAGCACGGCCTCCTTCACGTCGCCGGAGTCCGAGATCCACTCCGCGTACACCTCGTCCGGGACGGCCTCGTGGGGAATGCCCGGCGCGATCTTCAGCGCGGCGTGCGGGGCTTTGCGGGCGGCTTCGATCGCCCAGGACAGGGGTGGTGAGTAGGCCTCGGGATCGAAGATCCGGCCCCGCCCGCCCCGGCGCGCGGGATCGACGAAGACCGCGTCGTACGAAGAGGTGTCGATCTCGGCGACGTCCGCCTCGCGCACCTCGATCAGCTCGTCGAGGCCCAGCGCCTCGGCGTTCGCGCGGGCGACCTCGCAGGTCAGCGGGTCGCGGTCGACCGCGAGCACCGAGATGCCCTCGCGGGCCAGGGCGATCGCGTCGCCGCCGATGCCGCAGCACAGATCGGCGAGGGAGCGCACCCCGAGGCCCTTGAACTCCCGTGCGCGGTACGCCGCGACGCTGGTCCGCGTCGCCTGCTCGACGCCGTTCGGGGTGAAGAACATCCGGGCCGCGTCCGCCCCGAACTTGGCCGCCGCGCGCTGCCGCAGCCGGGCCTGGGCCAGCGCGGCCGAGACCAGTCCGGGTGCGTGACCGCGGCGCAGGCGGGTGGCGAGGGCGAGTTCGTCGGCCGGGTCGTGGTCGTGCAGCTCGGCAAGGAGGGCGCGGCCCTCGTCGGTGAGCAGGGCACGGAAAGCGGCGGGGTCGTTCACCCCGCCATTGTCGGCCACCGGACCGATGTGTCGGCCAGTCGGTGGATCGTGCGGGCCCCGGCGGCGCTGTCAGCCGGGCCCGCGCCTACGGCGCTGACAGGATCCGGCTCCATGCAACTAGTACGACAAAACGACAAAAATCGGTTGCGTGTGGCCGTCTCCGGGGTGGCCCTGATCGCCGCCACCGCCGTCGTCGCCACCGCCTGTTCCAGCGGCGGCGGCAGCGAGCCGGTCAAGCCCGCCCCCGGCCAGCAGGCCGCCGCCCTCGCCAAGCAGCGTGCCGCCGCGCACGCCGCCAAGGTGGCCGCGGTCAAGCGCTGGGGTCTGGCCAAGATGCCGCTCACCGCGCCCGAGGCGCCCCTGAAGAAGACGAAGCCGACCACCCGTAAGGGCTTCGAGGTCTCCGGGCAGAAGGGTCTGCCGCAGATCTTCACCACGATCCCGACCAAGGACAAGGTCGTCTTCCTGACGATCGACGACGGGGCCGAGAAGGATCCTCAGTTCCTCAAGATGATGAGCGACCTGAAGATCCCGTACACGGCCTTCCTCAGTGACTACCTGGTCAAGGAGGACTACGGCTACTTCAAGAAGATGCAGAACCGCGGCGTCGCCCTGAACAACCACACGCTCAACCACCGCTACATGCCCGGCCTCACGTACGACCAGCAGAAGCGTGAGATCTGCGGGATGCAGGACGTCATCGAGAAGCACTACGGCAAGCGGCCCGAGCTCTTCCGCCCGCCGTACGGCAACTACAACCGCGACACCCTCAAGGCCGCCAAGGCCTGTGGCATCAAGGCCGTGCCGCTGTGGAACGCCGAGGTCTTCGTGGACCGCATGGACTACCGCGAGTGGGACCGCGACATCCACCCCGGCGACATCATCCTCACGCACTTCCGCGGCAAGGGGGACTGGAAGGGCTCGATGCCCGACATGATCCGCAAGTTCATGAAGACGGTCACCGACAAGGGGTACGCGGTGGCCCGCCTGGAGGACTACCTGTGAGGCCCGCGCACCGGCTGCTGGCCGGCGTGCTCGCAGCCGGTGCGCTCGCTCTGTCCGGGGGCCTCACCGGCTGCGCCCAGTCCGTCGACCCCATCGAACGGCTCGGGCGCAAGGCCGCACAGAAGGTGGAGGAGCGCCGCGTCAGCCAGGCCACCGCCCGCCGCTGGGGGCTGGACAAGCCGCTCGCGCCCGCCCCGAAACCTCTGCCGAAGCGTCCTTTGAAGGGCGCGGGCCCCGGTCTTCCGCCGGTGCTCGACCGCGTACCGACCAAGGACAAGGTCGTCTTCCTGACCTTCGACGACGGGGCCGAACGCGATCCGCGCTTCGTACGGATGGTCAAGGAACTGCGGCTGCCCGTCAGCATGTTCCTCACCGACAGCGTGGCCGGACCCGGCTACGCCCACTTCGGCGAGCTGGCCTCGGTGGGCGCCACCGTCCAGAACCACACCCTCGACCATCCCTATCTGCCGGGACTTCCCTACGAGGGCCAGCGCTGGGAGATCTGCGGGCAGCAGGACAAGCTCAAGGAACGCTTCGGCCAGCGGCCGCGGCTGTTCCGTCCGCCGTACGGCGAGTACAACGCGGACACGCTGCGGGCCGCGGCGGACTGCGGGCTCTCGGCGGTGGTGCTGTGGCGGGCGTCGATGCAGATCAACGATCTTCGGTACGCGCAGGGGGCGAAGCTCCGGCCGGGTGACATCGTGCTCGCGCACTTCCGCGGACCGGACGAGCTGCACGGGGCGTCCCTGACCGAGATGACCACGCGGATGCTGCGCCGGATCCAGGAGCAGGGGTTCACGGTGGCGCGGCTCGAGGACTATCTCTGAGCGGGGGCCCCGGCTTCGGAGTCGGGCGCTTCGGGGTCGCTCCCGGCTGCCGCGGCCCGGTGGCGCCCCGCGCTGTCGCTGATCCTCAGCAGAATCGCGATCATCACCCAGTTCGCCACGAGTGAGGACCCGCCCTTCGCGAGGAACGGCAGGGCCTTGCCGGTCAGCGGTATCAGCCCGGTGACACCGCCCGCGACCACGAACACCTGGAGCATCAGGGCCGCGGAGAGCCCGGCGGCGAGCAGTTTGCCGAAGGGGTCGCGGGCGAGCAGGGCGGTGCGCAGACCACGCTGGACGAGCAGGGCGTACAGGAGCAGTACGGCGGTCAGGCCGGCGAGTCCGAGCTCCTCGCCGACCGTGGTCAGGATGAAGTCGCTGCGTCCGGCGAACGCGATCAGCTCGGGGTGGCCCTGCCCGAGCCCGGTGCCGGTCAGACCGCCGCTGCCGAAGCTGAACAGCGCCTGCGCGAGCTGGTCGGAGCCGCCGGTGTCCTTCGCGTACACGGCGAAGGGGTCGAGCCAGGCCTCGACGCGGCCGTGCACATGGGGTTCGAGCGAGCCGACGACGAAGGCGCCGAGCGCCGCCATCAGCAGTCCGGTCACGATCCAACTGGTGCGCTGCGTGGCCGCGTACAGCATGACGACGAACAGCCCAAAGAAGATCAGCGAGGTGCCCAGGTCGCGTTCGAAGATCAGCACCAGCAGGCTGACCGCCCAGATCGCGAGGATCGGCCCGAACTGCCGGCCGGGCGGAAGCTGTATGCCGAGCACCCTGCGGCCGGTCAGGGCGAGGGCGTTGCGGTTGACCGTGAGATAGCCGGCGAAGAACACCGCGATCATGATCTTCACGAACTCGCCCGGCTGGAAGGAAAGGCCGCCGAGATAGATCCAGCGCTTGGCGCCGTAGGTGTCGCCGGGGAAGAAGGCGGGCGCCATCAGCAGGACGAGCGCGACGGCCATCATCACGTAGATGTACCGCTGCAGCCGGCGGTGGTCGCGCAGGGCCACAAGTGCCCCGATACAGACCGCGACACCGATCACGCTCCACATCAGCTGCCCGCCGGCGGTCGGATCCGAGCCGTATCGCGCGGCGTACGCGGGGTCCAGGCGGTGCAGCAGGACGAGTCCGAGACCGGTGATCAGGACCGCGAGCGGCAGGATCAGCGGGTCGGCGTACGGCGCGAACCGGCGTACGGCGAGATGGGCGGCGAAGGACAGCAGCGCCATGCTGAGCGCGAACTGCCCGAGGTTGCCCGGCAGCTGACCGTGGACGGCGAGGCCCACCTGTGCCTGGCCGAACGTCGTGATCGCGACGGTCAGCAGGAGCAGCAGCGCCTCGGTGCGGCGGTGGCCGGCGGCGAGCAGCGAGCTGCCGAGGGTCCGTGGTCGTGGAACGGCCACGGGTTCCTGCGTGATGAAGGGAGTCTCCGCCGCCATCCACCCGTCCGTTTCCCTCGGTTTAACCCTGTTGTTCCGGTTTCTCCGCGAGGAAGACGTGGTGGGGGGAGCCGCGGTTGCCGTCGGTGAGACGCATCACGCGGGGGCGAGGGTTCCCGGACGCTTCTCCTCATGGCTGCCCCAAGCGCCGTATAGCTGTGATGTTTCCGTTATCGCGTGACGTGCAACATTTCCGTGTTTCTGGAGTCTCTAAAGGGGTGTAGGTGCTCATCCGATGCAGGGGGACTCGTGCGCTCGAATCGAATAGGTCTGTCTGCCGTCGCGGTGCTGTCCGCGGCGGCGCTCTTTCTGACCGGCTGCAGTCAGGGTGGTGACCAGGCGGCGACCGCGGCGAACGAGGTCGCGGCCGACCGGACTCCGTCCTCCGGGCAGACCGAGCCGAGCGAGAAGCCCAGCGCGAAGGAGAAGGAGACCGAGGAGGTCGTCCTCGAGCCGGGCGACAACTCCGACGAGGTGCGCGAGCTGCAGGCCCGCCTCGTCCAGGTCGAGCACCTCAAGGCGGTGCCCAACGGCAACTACGGTCCGGCGACCGAGGGGGCCGTGGCCGAGTACCAGGCGGCGCAGAAGCTCGAGGTCACCGGCATCGTCACCACCTCGACCTGGAAGAAGCTGACGTCCCAGACCAAGGCGCCCACGCGGGACGAGCTGTTCCCGAAGAAGCAGGTACTCGGCCACGGCGACAACAGCGACCAGGTGCGTGAACTGCAGGCCCGGCTCAAGCAGTTGGGGCACTTCAAGGACAAGCCGACCGGGTTCTACGGCGATGTCACGCTGACCTCCGTCAAGGCGTATCAGCAGGCCGCGGGCCTCGAGGTCACCGGGACCGTCTTCGAGGACACCTGGGAGAAGCTGAAGTCCCAGACCAGGACGCCCACGCAGGACGAGCTCAAGCCGCCGGTCGAGCTGCCCACGGTGGACGCCTCCAAGGCCGACCTCGACGACCGCTGCCTGACCGGCCGCGTGCTGTGCATCTCCAAGACCTCCAAGAAGCTGGCCTGGGTGATCGACGGCAAGGTCCACAAGCTGCTCGACGTCCGCTTCGGCGCCAAGGGGTACGAGACCCGTGAGGGCGTCTTCTCGGTCTACTGGAAGAGCCGCGACCACGTCTCGACGCTCTACGACTCGGCGATGCCGTTCGCGATGTTCTTCGACGGCGGCCAGGCCGTCCACTACTCCGAGAACTTCGCGCAGAACGGCTACACCGGCGGCTCGTACGGCTGCGTGAACGTCCGCGACTACGAGGGCATCAAGTGGCTGTTCGACAACCAGGTGAAGACGGGCGACAAGGTCGTCATCCACTGGTAGCGGCTCGGCAGCTGTCTTGAAAAGCGGCGGTGACTCCCTCAGCCTCCAAGGCACTCGTGGGAGTCGCCGCCGCTTCGGCATTGGCCGTAGCTGCCGTTGTACGTGGGGGCGGGCGCCGAGGGCTCGGGGCGGGCCCGGTCGTATTCCCCCGCCGCGCTCACGCAGACCGCCAGCACGGCGAGCAGCGCGAACGCGCCCTGGGTCCATGCGGTGATCCGCAGGCCGCCGCGCCAGAAGACGACGGTGAGCACGGTGAGCGTGATGCACACGGCGCCGAACATCACGACCGGCGTCCAGTCCATCGGTGGTGCCGAGGGAGCGGCGGCCGGGATCTCGGCGCCCGGTACCGCCTTGCCTGCGTCCGCGTCCTCCACGCCGCGTCCCAGGCCCCGCAGCGCGGCCCAGAGCGCTGCGGCGGCGAGGGCCACGATGTCGGCGATGACCATGAGCAGTGCGATCAGGGCGTCGGCGCAGCCGTCGCGGCGTTCCGTGTCAGCGGGCATCTCCGTACGGTCACCCTGGAACCCGGCGCTCCGCCGGCGCGTTCACCGATCGAGACCAGGGTGCCGCCCGCCCGTGACCGGGCCGTACGGCGCCGTGACCGGGTCGGGGGCATTCACCTCAGCGCGAAACCGGACCCCTCATTGGCACTCCGCTTGACCGAGTGCTAATCGCGGTCATAGTCTCGGGCCTGGCACTCCCCACTGGAGAGTGCCAACACAGCGACGGGCAGGTCCGGCACCCGCGACGACGGATCCACCTGGTCGCCACCTCAGACAGATTCATCCCCGAGATCTCCGAAGGGGGAGGTCGGATCGTGACGACCACCAGCTCCAAGGTTGCCATCAAGCCGCTCGAGGACCGCATCGTGGTCCAGCCGCTCGACGCCGAGCAGACCACGGCCTCTGGCCTGGTCATCCCGGACACCGCGAAGGAGAAGCCCCAGGAGGGCGTCGTCCTCGCCGTGGGCCCGGGCCGCTTCGAGAACGGCGAGCGTCTGCCGCTCGACGTGAAGACCGGCGACATCGTGCTGTACAGCAAGTACGGCGGCACCGAGGTGAAGTACAACGGCGAGGAGTACCTCGTCCTCTCGGCTCGCGACGTGCTCGCGATCGTCGAGAAGTAATTCACCAGTTTTGCTTTGACCTGCGCCCCTGGCCCCCGCTGAATTCATTCATTGCCGGGCGGTCAGGGGCGCAGTTCATTTTTTTCGAGAGGACAGAGAAGCTCCATGGCGAAGATCCTGAAGTTCGACGAGGACGCCCGTCGCGCCCTCGAGCGTGGCGTCAACAAGCTTGCCGACACGGTCAAGGTGACGATCGGCCCCAAGGGCCGCAACGTCGTCATCGACAAGAAGTTCGGCGCCCCCACCATCACCAACGACGGTGTGACCATCGCCCGTGAGGTCGAGGTCGAGGACCCGTACGAGAACCTCGGTGCGCAGCTGGTGAAGGAGGTGGCGACCAAGACCAACGACATCGCGGGTGACGGTACGACCACCGCCACCGTGCTCGCCCAGGCGCTCGTACGCGAGGGCCTGCGCAACGTCGCCGCCGGTGCTTCCCCGGCCCTTCTGAAGAAGGGCATCGACGCCGCCGTCAAGGCCGTGTCCGAGGAGCTCCTCGCGACCGCGCGTCCGATCGAGGAGAAGTCCGACATCGCCGCCGTGGCCGCGCTGTCCGCCCAGGACAAGCAGATCGGCGAGCTCATCGCCGAGGCCATGGACAAGGTCGGCAAGGACGGTGTCATCACCGTCGAGGAGTCCAACACCTTCGGTCTGGAGCTCGACTTCACCGAGGGCATGGCCTTCGACAAGGGCTACCTGTCCCCGTACTTCGTCACCGACCAGGAGCGTATGGAGGCCGTCCTCGACGACCCGTACATCCTGATCAACCAGGGCAAGATCTCCTCGATCCAGGACATGCTCCCGCTCCTGGAGAAGGTCATCCAGGCCGGCGGCTCGCGTCCGCTCCTGATCATCGCCGAGGACGTCGAGGGCGAGGCCCTGTCGACCCTGGTCGTGAACAAGATCCGCGGCACGTTCAACGCCGTGGCCGTCAAGGCCCCCGGCTTCGGCGACCGCCGCAAGGCGATGCTGCAGGACATGGCGGTCCTCACGGGCGCCACCGTCATCGCCGAAGAGGTCGGCCTCAAGCTCGACCAGGCCGGTCTCGACGTGCTGGGCTCCGCCCGCCGCGTCACCATCTCCAAGGACGACACCACCATCGTCGACGGTGGCGGCGACTCCTCCGAGGTCCAGGGCCGCGTCGCCCAGATCAAGGCCGAGATCGACTCCACGGACTCCGACTGGGACCGCGAGAAGCTCCAGGAGCGCCTCGCGAAGCTGGCCGGCGGTGTCTGCGTGATCCGCGTCGGTGCGGCCACCGAGGTCGAGCTCAAGGAGAAGAAGCACCGTCTGGAGGACGCCATCTCCGCGACCCGCGCCGCGGTCGAGGAGGGCATCGTCTCCGGTGGTGGCTCCGCGCTCGTCCACGCCGTGAAGGTCCTCGAGGGCAACCTCGGCAAGGAGGGCGACGAGGCCACCGGTGTCGCCGTCGTCCGCCGCGCCGCCGTCGAGCCGCTGCGCTGGATCGCCGAGAACGCCGGCCTCGAGGGCTACGTCATCACCTCGAAGGTCGCCGAGCTCGACAAGGGCAACGGCTTTAACGCCGCGACCGGCGAGTACGGCGACCTGGTCAAGGCCGGCGTCATCGACCCGGTCAAGGTCACCCGCTCCGCCCTGGAGAACGCCGCCTCCATCGCCTCCCTGCTCCTCACGACCGAGGCCCTGGTCGTCGGGAAGCCGGCGGAGGAGGAGGCCGGGGCCGGT
>NZ_JAEIMH010000012.1:112246-122507 GCF_016464295.1 Streptomyces sp. N35
CGCCCCGACGGGCGGGCCGGCGGCCCCGCCCCGGGCGCGGAGGCAGAGCCCGACCCTTCGCGCGTCCGGCCCCGGGCGGTCTTCGCGTCCGGCCCTGGGGAGGGGCGGTGCTCCCCGGCCAGGGCACGGCGGCGACAATGCGGGCATGACCACGTTCACGTACGCCGAAGTGGGCGCCACCGAGAGCGGCGGGCGGCTGCCCGGCGGGTATCACCACCTCGACGTGACCACCGAAGTGGGGCGTGGGGAACGGGACTTCGCGGTCGCGGTCGAGGCCGTCATGGGCTGGCGGATGCACCGGGCCGTGGGGGTCGGCATGGAAGCCGCGACCGACCGGGCCGCCCCCGGCGCCGACGTCACCGTGGGCCTCGGGCCGATCAAGGCGCCGTGCCGGGTCATATGGACCCGGGACGACGACCGCGCGGGCGGATGGGCGTACGGGACCTTGCGCGGCCATCCCGAGCGCGGCGAGGAGGCGTTCCTCGTCACGCTCGGCGAGGACGGACGCGTCCGTCTCACCGTGCGTGCGTTCAGCGTCGCCGCCGCCTGGTACGCCCGCCTCGCCGGCCCGGTCACGCGATGGCTCCAGCACGCGTACGCCCGCCGCTGCGGGCGGATCCTCAGAGGGCTGGTCGTACAAGGGAGTTGAGGCCGACGGCCTTCACCGGGGCCGATGACCTCCGTTGAGTTCCGTGACCTTCACCGAGCCGCGCGCACGTCACCGAGCCTCGTGACCTTCACCGAGCCGCGCGCACGTCACCGAGCCTCGTGAGCTTCACCGAGCCGCGCGCACGTCACCGAGCCCCGTACTTCCGTCACTGCGGCCCGTACTTGCGCCCCGTCTTCGACGTGATCCCGCCCAGCAGATTCCGCGGCACCAGCTTCGCCGCGCCGAGCAGCGTCTTGTAGCGCGCGTCCGGGATCGAGACCTGTTTGCCGCGGGCCAGGTCCGCGAGTGCCGTCGCGACCACCTTGTCCGCGTCGAGCCACATCCAGCCCGGAATGTTGTCGGTGCCCATGCCGGCCCGCTGGTGGAACTCCGTACGGACGAAGCCCGGGCACAGGGCCATGAGCCGTACGCCCGAGCCCGCCAGATCCTTGGCGGCGCCCTGCGTGAACTGCACGACCCACGCCTTCGACGCGCCGTACGTCCCACGCGGCACGAAGGCCGCCACCGAGGCGACGTTCACCACGCCGCCGCGGCCGCGCTCGCGCATCGACGCGGCGGCCGCCGACGTCAGCCGGGGCCCCGCCTCGCAGTGCACCCTGAGCAAGGTCAGCTCGTCGGCCATGGGGGCCTCGCGGGAGCAGACCTCGAGGTAGCGGCCCTTGTTGCCGAAGCCCGCGTTGTTGACCAGCAGATCCACCGGATTGCGGCGGTCGGCCAGGCGCTTGACGACCGACTCGATGCCGCCGTCGGTGGCCAGATCCGCGGTCAGCACCTCGGCCTCGATGCCGTGCCGGTCGTGCAGCTCGGTCGCCTGCTCCCGCAGGCGTTCGGTGTCCCGGGCCACCAGGACCAGGTTGTGCCCGTCCGCCGCGAGGGGCCGCCCGCAGGCGGCGCCGGTACCGGCGGGCGCCCCCGGGGTGAGGGCCGTTGTCATGGGCCAAGGCTAATGATGATCGTGGGCGCCCCCGGACCCGGTGGGCTTCCCGGCTTTCTGGCCCTTCTCCACGACCACGAACTGCCCCATCATCCCGCCGTCCTCGTGGTACAGCAGATGGCAGTGGTACATGTACGGAGTGTCCGGATCGGCCGGACCGTCGAACCGCATCGCCAGCTTCACCGTCGTACGGCCGGGCACGAACACCGTGTCCTTGGCGCCGCGCAGCTCCGGTGGCGGCTGCTTGCCGTTGACCTCCAGGACCCTGAACTGCACATCGTGCACGTGGAAGTTGTGCGGCATCCCGTCGTCATTGCGCACGGTCCAGGTCTCCGTGGTGCCGCGCGTGACCACCTCGTCGATCCGGTCCATGTCCATCGGGCGTTCGTTGATCCCGGACATCTTCAGCCCGAAGAAGCGCTCCTGCACGGACTCGGAGCCGTTCGGCACTTCCAACTCACCGAGCCGCACGGGCAGTTCGGGGGAGTCCCGCAGCGACTGCTTCGCCCGCAGCTCCAGCACGTCGAAGGAGTCGTCGCCCCCGCTGAACCGCTGCTGCCAGGCATCCCCGTAGTTGTCCTGCGGGAAGCTGCGCAGCACTGTCTTCTCGCCCGGCTTCATCCGTACGACGATCTCGCCGCGCTCACCCGGCGACAGCTGCAGCCGGTCCTTGCGTACGGGCTCTTCGAGCAGACCGCCGTCCGTGCCGATCAGCGCGAACTCGCGGTCGTCGGAGAAGCCGAAGTCGTAGACGCGGGCGGTCGAGGCGTTCAGCAGCCGCAGCCGTACGAGCTCGTCGCCGACTTCCTGGTACGGATTCAGCGTGCCGTTGACCAACGTCCCCTCGCCCAGGAAGCCGGTGTTCCGCAGGAACCCGTGCCCGTGGTCGAACTTCGCCCCGTCGAACGTCACGTCCTGCACGATGACCGGCACATCGTCCACCCCGTACGCGTCGGGCAGATCGAGCGCGGCGGACTTCTTGTCGTCGAGCAGGAACATCCCGGCGAGCCCGCGCTGCACATGCTTCTCGGTCTGCCCGTGCGGGTGCGGGTGGTACCAGAGCGTCGACGCCGGCTGGTCGATCGTCCACCGCGGAGCCCAGCTGCCGCCCGGCTCGACCATCTGGTGCGGGCCGCCGTCCATCGCCGCCGGCAGATGCATCCCGTGCCAGTGCACGGTGGACGCCTCGTCCAGACCGTTGGCTATCCGCACCTTGACCTTCTCGCCCCGCTCGGCGCGCAGCGTGGGCCCGAGGTAGTCGCCGTTGAAGCCCCAAGTGGGCGTCCGTTCCCCGTCCTTGAACTCCTTCTCACCCGCCTGCATCCGCAGGTCGAAGACGCGGGTGCCGTCCTTCTCGACGGTCGACGTCGCGAGCGGCGGTACGGCGAGCCGGTTGGCGAACGCCTCCTTCCCGACGGTGCTCACCTCGGCGCTCGTCCACAGCCACGCGAAGCCGCCGCCGACCGCGGCGACGAGGACGCCCACGACCACGGAGAGGATGATGAGGACCCGCTTGAGCCTGCCGCGTCTGCCACGCGCACCGTCGGTTTTCGTCATGCTCCAACGGTCCCGGCGGCAGACGCGTCATCCCATCGGGAAAGGCCCTGAAGCGACCCCGGCGCGCCCCCTACGGAGGCGGGGCTCGCCGCCCCCTACGGGGCTCGGGCTCAACCCCCGTACTTCTCCACGTACTTCCGGGCGTTCGCCAAGGTCTCGTAGTGCAGCGCCTCGCCCGCCGTGAGCACCCGCGGGAGCAGCGACCGGTCCAGGGTCGAGGCCCGGAACTGCAGCGCGACCGTCACGTCATGGTCCGGCCGGTGCACGATCTCGATCGGATCCCCGGCCGCGATCGCGCCCGGCTCGATCACCCTGAAATAGGCCCCCGCCGCACCGTCGCGAGTGAAGCGCTTCTGCCAGTGCTGCTCGCCGAGATGTCCGGCGAACGTCTGGCACGGGATGCGTCCGGACGTCACCTCGAGCACGAGCTCGGCCCCGATCCTCCAGCGCTCACCGATCAGCGCGCCGGACACGTCGAGACCGGACGTCGTGAGGTTCTCGCCGAAGGACCCGTTGCGCAGCGGGCGCCCGAACTCCTCCTCCCAGCGGTCCAGATCCTCCCGGGCGAAGGCGTACACGGCCTGATCGTTCCCGCCGTGCACGCGCTGGTCGCAGACCTCGTCCCCGGCCACCCCGCTCGGCCCCTTGCCCTTCGCCCCGGGCGCCGCGACCCGGACCGGCCCGTCGACCGGCTGCTTGTCGATACCGGACGTCCCGCTCGGGTGATCCGTGAACGGGACGGGAGTGGCCTTGCCGATATTCAGACTCAGAAGCTTCATGCCGCTCACGCTAGAGATCGTTCCCCAAGCCGTCGACCACTTTTCGCCTCTTGCTCCAAGCCTCACTTATGCTTACGTCATGATCGAGGCCCGTCATCTCCGTGTGCTCCGCGCCGTCGCCGCCACCGGCTCCTTCTCCGCCGCGGCCCGCGAACTCGGCTGTACGCAGCCGGCCGTCAGCCAGCAGATGAAGGCGCTCGAACAGTCCACGGGCACCCCGCTGCTCATCCGCACGGGCCGTGAGATGCGTCTGACCCAGGCGGGAGAAGCCCTGGTCAGGCATGCCGCGGGCATCCTCGCCGGACTCACCGCCGCCGAGGAGGAGGTCGCCGCGATCGCCGGTCTGCGTGCGGGCCGGGTCCGGCTGGTCTCGTTCCCGAGCGGCAGCTCGACGCTGGTCCCTTCGGCCCTCGCGGCCCTGCGCGCGGCGCACCCCGGCACCCGGGTCTCGCTCGTCGAGGCCGAACCGCCGCGCTCGGTGGAGATGCTCCGCGAGGGCGACTGCGACGTCGCGCTCGCCTTCCGGTACGAAGGGGCGCAGACGGACGACGACTGGAGCGATCTGGTCGTACGGCCGCTGCTCGCCGACCTCCTGGTCGGACTGGTGCCCAAGGGGCACCGGCTCGCGGACGGCCGCGGCAAGGTGCCCATCGCCGAGTTCGCCGACGAGGCGTGGATCGCGGGCTGCCCGCGCTGTCGCCGCCAGCTGATCGACGTCTGCGAGAACGCGGGCTTCACGCCGCGCATCGACTTCGCGACCGACGACTACCCGGCGGTGGTCGGCCTGGTCGGCGCGGGCCTGGGTGTGGCGGTGCTGCCGGACCTCGCCCTCGCGTCGGTCATCCCGAAGGGCACCCGTACGGTCACCGTGGAGCCGGCCGTACACCGCGAGATCGTCGCGCTCACGCTGCCGGATCTCGCCCGGGTGCCGACCATCGCGGCCACCCTCGACCACCTCACGGAGGCCGCCCGCGGCATGTCCCCGCGGGTGGCCGACTAGCCGGCCCGGCCGGGGGGCGCCAAGCCCCCGGCCGCACGGGGTGCAGCGCCTTCAGTCGTCAGAAGAATCGTTTCCTCAGTGGGTGGACATGGAGCTGGTCGCCGGTACGAGCCGGTTGCGCGCCCGGCCCATCAGTTCTTCGCGCTCGTCCTCGGTCAGGCCGCCCCATACGCCGTAGGGCTCACGCACCGCGAGGGCGTGGGCCGCGCACTCGGCGCGGACGGGGCAGCGCATGCAGACCTCTTTGGCCGAGTTCTCGCGAGCGCTCCGTGCGGCGCCCCGCTCGCCCTCCGGGTGGAAGAAGAGCGAACTGTCGACCCCTCGGCAGGCTGCGAGCAGCTGCCAGTCCCATAGGTCGGCGTTCGGCCCGGGAAGGCGGGAGAAATCTGCCATTGCTT
Source organism: Streptomyces sp. N35 (assembly GCF_016464295.1). Lineage (NCBI taxonomy): Bacteria > Bacillati > Actinomycetota > Actinomycetes > Kitasatosporales > Streptomycetaceae > Streptomyces > Streptomyces sp. N35. The sequence continues at coordinate 117,585 of NZ_JAEIMH010000012.1, forward strand.
GTCCCCTTGCAACCGTTCGAAGGCGGATCCGATGCCCGGTCGGGCGGTAGCAGGTGCCCGGACGAGGGCTGGTCGGACGCCCATGCCGTACATCTACTGTCTGAGTAGATGTAAATATGACTGATTGCGAATCTAGTCACAGACACCACCAAAAGGGAAGAAAAGGCGCTAAATGGGGCATAGCTTTCGGTGAATCCTCGGTGGCCAGCGGGCACCCCGATGCCCGCGATCACAACCCGGTGAACGGCCCATCACGTAGAGTGCCGAAGGCGGCCGACCGACCCGTAACTCTTTCGAGTGACCGTCGTTGAGAGTGCGGAGGCGGTTGAAATAGGAAGCGCTCGGGCAGGTGTCCGAGGGTGTCAACCGCTCAGGTGACGATTCGTATTCAGCCTGGAGGCTCAAGGTGACGCGCATCAGCTGCAGGAGCCGCGGAGGACGACAGTCATGACATCCGTCCTCGTCTGCGACGACTCCCCGCTTGCCCGCGAAGCGCTCCGCCGTGCGGTGGCTACCGTGCCCGGTGTAGAGCGTGTGACGACGGCGGCCAACGGCGAGGAAGTCCTCCGCCGCTGGGGCGCCGACCGCTCGGACCTGATTCTGATGGACGTACGCATGCCCGGTCTCGGCGGCGTCGAGACCGTGCGCCGGCTGCTCTCGGCCGACCCGGGCGCCCGGATCATCATGCTCACGGTCGCCGAGGACCTGGACGGCGTCGCGCTCGCGGTCGCCGCCGGTGCCCGCGGCTATCTGCACAAGGACGCCTCGCGTGCCGAGCTGCGCGCGACCGTCACGCAGGCGCTCGCCGACCCGACCTGGCGGCTGGCCCCGCGCCGCCTTCGCTCGGCCGAGATGGGCGCGGCGCCCACGCTCACCGCGCGGGAGATCCAGGTGCTCGAGGGCATGAGCCATGGGCGGTCCAATGCGGAGATCGGCCGTGAGCTGTTCCTCTCCGAGGACACCGTCAAGACGCACGCCCGTCGGCTGTTCAAGAAGCTCGGCGCCTCCGACCGTGCGCACGCCGTGGCGCTCGGTTTCCGTTGGGGCCTGGTTCGCTGAGCCGGGGTACCTCCCCGCTCCGGAGACACACCTCCCCGGCCGCAGGCCGGGGGAGCTGTCCGGGAGTTCGGGGGAGCCTCCGATGAGTCCCGCCCGCGCCGCTGCGGGCGGGCCGGCGGATGAGCGGATCCACTCGCTCGGGAGCGGTTTTCCTTGTTTCCCGCGCGATGCCGCATCCTTGAGGGTGTGGAGTTCCTCGGGGACGAGTCGGTCGAGCGGGAGGGGAGGGCGCAGGGGATGAGTTCCGGCGCACCTGCTCATAACGCTTCGGTGCACAACTATGGACGCGGTGCCACGGATCGGACGACGCCAAGGCACCATGGACCGATGCGCGAGGACGAGACCACCACTGTCGGTGCCCTCGTTCAGCATGCCGTCGAAGGCGATCAGCAGGCCACGCATGATCTGCTCGCCCGTGTGCACCCGCTGGCGCTGCGCTACTGCCGTACACGGCTGTCCCGACTGCCGGGCGACGCACGGCACTTCGTCGAGGACCTCGCGCAGGAAGTCTGTGTCGCGGTGCTGCTCGCACTGCCGCGCTACAAGGACACCGGCCGCCCCTTCGAGGCCTTCGTCTTCGCCATCGCCGGGCACAAGGTCGCCGATCTGCAGCGGGCCGCGATGCGGCACCCCGGATCGACCGCCGTGCCCAGCGACGAGATGCCCGAGCGGCCCGACGATTCACTCGGCCCCGAGGAGCGCGCGCTCCTGAGCAGTGACGCCGAGTGGGCCAAGAAGCTGCTCGCCAATCTTCCGCAGACCCAGCGCGAGCTGTTGCTGCTGCGGATCGCCGTCGGTCTCACCGCGGAGGAGACCGGGCAGATGCTGGGGATGTCTCCGGGTGCCGTGCGCGTCGCGCAGCACCGGGCCCTGAGCCGGCTCAGGGCGCTGGCCGAGCAGTAACGGCCGGGCTTTTCGCCGGTAGCACACGACGGAGATCGCGTACGTGCGAACGTACAAAGAAAGTCGATGATCTTGATCGTGGAATGAGACACCCCCGCTGGCCGTTAGCATGGACATCCGCACCGATCAAGGCCATTTGGGGAAGGTGTCATGACTGCAAACGTCGACGGAGTGCCCGAGAAATTCGCGACACTCGGGCTGACCTACGACGACGTGCTGCTGTTGCCGGGCGCGTCGGAGGTCCTTCCGAACGCGGTCGACACCTCGTCCCGCATCTCGCGGAACGTACGCGTGAACATCCCGCTGCTCTCCGCCGCGATGGACAAGGTCACCGAGTCGCGGATGGCCATCGCCATGGCGCGGCAGGGCGGTGTCGGTGTGCTGCACCGCAACCTGTCCGTCGAGGACCAGGTCAACCAGGTCGACCTCGTGAAGCGGTCCGAGTCCGGCATGGTGACGGACCCCATCACCGTGAACCCCGACGCCACGCTCGCCGAGGCGGACGCGCTGTGCGCCAAGTTCCGTATCTCCGGTGTCCCGGTGACCGACGGGAACGGCAAGCTGCTCGGCATCGTCACCAACCGCGACATGGCCTTCGAGACCGACCGCGGCCGTCAGGTGCGCGAGGTCATGACGCCGATGCCCCTCGTGACCGGCAAGGTCGGCATCTCCGGCGTGGACGCCATGGAGCTCCTTCGCCGCCACAAGATCGAGAAGCTGCCGCTCGTCGACGACGCCGGTGTGCTCAAGGGCCTCATCACGGTCAAGGACTTCGTGAAGGCCGAGCAGTATCCGAACGCGGCCAAGGACGCCGAGGGCCGCCTCCTCGTCGGTGCCGCCGTCGGTGCCAGCCCCGAGGCGCTGGAGCGTGCCCAGGCGCTGGCCGCCGCGGGCGTGGACTTCCTGGTCGTCGACACCTCGCACGGCCACAACAGCAACGCCCTGAGCTGGATGTCGAAGATCAAGTCTGCGGTGCACGTGGACGTGATCGGCGGCAACGTCGCCACCCGCGACGGCGCCCAGGCGCTGATCGACGCTGGTGTCGACGGCGTCAAGGTCGGTGTCGGGCCCGGCTCCATCTGCACCACCCGCGTGGTCGCCGGTATCGGTGTCCCGCAGGTCACCGCCATCTACGAGGCGGCGCTCGCGGCCCAGGCGGCCGGTGTCCCGGTCATCGGCGACGGCGGTCTGCAGTACTCGGGCGACATCGGCAAGGCGCTCGCCGCCGGTGCCTCCACGGTCATGCTCGGCTCGCTGCTCGCGGGCTGTGAGGAGTCCCCGGGCGAGCTGCTGTTCATCAACGGCAAGCAGTTCAAGTCGTACCGCGGCATGGGTTCGCTCGGTGCCATGCAGTCGCGCGGCCAGGGCCGCTCGTACTCGAAGGACCGTTACTTCCAGGCCGACATCGCCTCCGACGACAAGCTCGTGCCCGAGGGCATCGAGGGCCAGGTGCCCTACCGCGGCCCGCTGGCCAACGTCCTGCACCAGCTCGTCGGCGGTCTGCGCCAGACGATGGGGTACGTGGGCGCGGCCACCATCGAGGAGATGGAGACCAAGGGCCGCTTCGTACGGATCACGTCCGCGGGTCTCAAGGAGAGCCACCCGCACGACATCCAGATGACGGTCGAGGCGCCGAACTACAGCCGTAAGTAGACGTCTGTTCCGTACAGACCTCCAGGTCAGGGGCGGTCCCGGATTCCCGGGGCCGCCCCTGCTCCCTGTGTCAGGGATACTGGACGGGCAGGCCGAGAAGGACCCAGTAGGACCCAGAGGGAAAGGCACCTCCCAAAGTGACTGAGATCGAGATCGGGCGCGGCAAGCGCGGCCGCCGCGCGTACGCGTTCGACGACATCGCCATCGTCCCGAGCCGTCGTACGCGGGACCCGAAGGAGGTCTCGATCGCCTGGCAGATCGACGCCTACCGCTTCGAGCTGCCGTTCCTGGCCGCTCCCATGGACTCGGTGGTCTCGCCGGCCACCGCGATCCGCATCGGTGAGATGGGCGGCCTCGGGGTGCTCAACCTCGAGGGCCTGTGGACCCGTTACGAGGACCCGCAGCCGCTGCTCGACGAGATCGCGGAGCTTCAGGTGGAGGCCGCGACGCGCCGCCTCCAGGAGATCTACGCCGCGCCGATCAAGGAAGAGCTGATCGGGCAGCGCATCAAGGAGGTGCGCGACTCCGGTGTCGTCACCGCCGCCGCGCTCTCGCCGCAGCGCACCGCGCAGTTCTCCAAGGCCGTCGTGGACGCCGGCGTCGACCTCTTCGTCATCCGCGGTACGACGGTCTCGGCCGAGCACGTCTCCGGTGCCGCCGAGCCGCTGAACCTGAAGCAGTTCATCTACGAGCTGGACGTCCCGGTGATCGTCGGCGGCTGCGCCACGTACACCGCGGCCCTGCACCTGATGCGTACGGGCGCGGCGGGCGTGCTCGTCGGCTTCGGCGGCGGCGCGGCCCACACCACCCGTAACGTCCTGGGCATCCAGGTCCCGATGGCCACCGCCGTCGCCGATGTGGCCGCGGCCCGCCGCGACTACATGGACGAGTCCGGCGGCCGCTATGTGCATGTCATCGCCGATGGCGGCGTGGGCTGGTCCGGTGACCTGCCGAAGGCCATCGCGTGCGGTGCCGACTCCGTGATGATCGGCTCCCCGCTGGCCCGTGCCACGGACGCGCCCGGCAAGGGTCACCACTGGGGCATGGAGGCGGTCCACGAGGACGTGCCGCGCGGCAAGAAGGTCGACCTGGGCACGGTGGGCACCACCGAGGAGATCCTCACGGGTCCCTCGCACACCCCCGACGGCTCGATGAACTTCTTCGGCGCCCTGCGCCGCTCGATGGCGACGACCGGCTACAGCGAGCTCAAGGAGTTCCAGCGGGTCGAGGTCACGGTGGCGAACGCGCAGCATCAGCGCTGAGGTTCGTCTCGTACGTACGCGAAGAGGGCCCGCACCGGTCGGTGCG
>NZ_JAEIMH010000012.1:122517-131002 GCF_016464295.1 Streptomyces sp. N35
CCTCCCGGTCCACCGGCAGGGGGCCCCCCCCGGGGGGGGTGCGCCCCCTCTCCGTATGCGTGACTACTGCGCGGGAAGCGTCAGTTGCCGGCCTTCTTGGCGGACGTGAAACCGACGATGCCGCCGATGGCGAGGAAGAGCCACGTCATGACGTCGGCCTCCTCGCGCCAGGCCTTGAAGGTGTCGCCCGGGTTCTCGGTGAGGAGGTCGATGACCGAGATCTCCTGGCCGAGCTGGATCTCGAACCACCAGCTGGCGAGCAGCGCCATGCCGAAGATCTGGCCGAGCACGACACCGATGACGCCGAGGACGGCGCTGACGATCGGGAGCGCGGGGTTGCGGCCGCCGAGCTTGCCGACGACGAAGCCGATGAGCGCACCGACACCGACGGCGATGTAGCCGATCTCGGTGTAGGTGCCGTCCTCCTTGCCGAAGGCGCGCATCAGGCCGCCGTACGCGGCGGCACCGGCGATCATGGCCACGATGCCTACGGCGACACCGAGCGCGACGTTGCCGCTCCGGGCGGGCGCGGGCTGCGGCGCGAACGCGCCGTCACCGGTGGGCTGACCGAACGGGTTGCCGCCGGCAGGCTGCTGCGGCGGCGGAAAAGCCTGGGACATACGGGTGATCCCCCCATGGGAACGTTGCGCACGCGCATGCGAGAGCGGCGCACGCTTGTGCGATGAATGACGCCGCAGGCTAGCAGCCCGCGGCGACAGTCACCCAGCCCGTTTCAAAGGCTTCACAGCCGGTGCGCGGCCCCCACCGGAGTCGCACCACGCGTGTCCAGGAGCAACTGGGCTTTCACCGCGAGGCCTTGGAGGTCGTACGTGCGGTGGGGCTGGAGCAGAAGGGTCAGATCGGCGTCCGCGGCGGCCTCGTAGAGGGAGTCGGCGCGCGGGACCGGCTGGCCGAGGACGCGCCAGTGCGGAACGTGCGGATCGTGGTAGCTGATCGAGGCGCCCATCTGCATCAGACGGGTGGCGACCTCCTCGGCGGGAGTGCCCTGCTGGTCGGCGATGTCCGCCTTGTACGTGACCCCGAGCAGCAGCACGCGGGCGCCGCGCACCGACTTCCCGTGCTCGTTGAGGAGCGTGGCCGCGCGCTGGATGACGTACTGGGGCATGCGGCTGTTGATCTCCTGCGCGAGGCCCGTCATCCGCAGCGGGTGGCCCGGGGTGCGGGCCGCGTGCGGGAGGTACGCCGGGTCGAGGGCGACCGCGTGGCCGCCGACTCCGGGTCCCGGGCGGAAGGCCTGGAAGCCGAAGGGCTTGGTCTCGGCGCAGCGGATGACATCCCACAGGTCCACGCCCAAGTCGTGGCAGAGCACGGCCATTTCGTTGACCAGGGCGATGTTGACGTGCCGGAAGTTGGTTTCCAGGAGGTGGGTCGTCTCGGCCTCGCGCGGCCCTCGCGCCCGGACGACCTTGTCGGTGAGGCGCCCGTAGAAGGCCGCGGCCGACTCCGTGCAGGCGGGGGTCAGGCCGCCGATGACCTTCGGCGTATTGCCGTAACCGTGCGTGCGGTTGCCGGGGTCGAAGCGGCCGGGGGAGTACGCGAGGTGGAAGTCGCGGCCGGCGGTCAGGCCCGAGCCCTCCTCCAGGAGGGGGCGCAGGAATTCCTCGGTCGTGCCCGGGTAGGCGGGGGATTCGAGGATCACCGTGGTGTGCGGGCGCAGCCGGGCCGCCAGGGCCTGGGCGGCCTCGGCGACCTGGGTGAGGTCGGGTGTGCGGTCGGCGCCCAGGGGGGTGGGGGCGCAGATGACGGCGGTGCGCACCCGGCCGAGCTCGACCGGGTTGGTGGTGGTCCGGAAGCCCCCCGAGAGCATCCGGCGCAGATCGGCGGTGGTCAGGGCGCCCTCGTCGGCGGGTAGCCGGCCGGCGGCGAGCTCCGTGGTGTGACGCGGGTCGTAGGCGACGGTCTCGATGCCTGCCGAGACCGCGGCCTGGGCGAGCGGAAGGCCGAGATGGCCGAGTCCTACTACGGCGAGATCCGCGGGCATGGCGAAAACCTTCCCTTGAGACCGACCGGCCGTGGGAGGGCGGCGTCGCGGGGTCTTGTGCGCACATCTGCGGCGTTGTCGTCGGGAGTGATGGCTCCGCCATCACTCCCTCCTCCGCCTTGCAGCTGCACGCACAAGACCCCGCTCCTTCTCCCGCCCTCCCATGGCCGGTCGGTCTTAACCGGGACGGGCGGGACGCGCAAGCCGGGTGGACAAAACGGCTGAGCGCAATGTCAGGTTAGGGGTAAATATGACCGATATGACGCATTGCGGGTCGGCTATGTCCCGAGTGTCGGCTCTCAGGGCGGCTCGCCCGGAACGTCGTACGACGCGTGGTGGCTGAAGACCTGGACTGCGGACAGAATCGACGGTGTGAGCCCGACCACACGGGGGCGACGGGAGGCAGCGGTGAGGACAGCGACACTGGGACCGGCCGAGCGGGCCGAGGCCCTCGCGGCGATGGCCGAGCGGGAACTGGACGTACTGGTGGTGGGCGCCGGAGTGGTCGGCGCGGGGACGGCGCTCGATGCCGTCACCCGGGGCCTGTCGACCGGGCTCGTGGAAGCGCGCGACTGGGCCTCGGGCACGTCGAGCCGCTCCAGCAAACTGATCCACGGAGGCCTGCGCTATCTGGAGATGCTGGACTTCGCGCTCGTACGGGAGGCGCTCAAGGAGCGCGGACTCCTGCTCGAACGGCTCGCGCCGCACCTGGTGAAGCCGGTGCCGTTCCTCTATCCGCTGCAGGGCAAGGGCTGGGAGCGGTTGTACGCGGGGTCCGGGGTCGCGCTGTACGACGCGATGTCGATGGCGAAGAGCCATGGCCGGGGGCTGCCGATGCACCGGCATCTGTCGCGGCGTCACGCGCTGCGGGTCGCGCCCTGCTTGAAGAAGGACGCGCTGGTGGGTGCGTTGCAGTACTACGACGCGCAGATGGATGACGCCCGGTATGTGGCGACCCTCGTGCGGACCGCCGCCTCGTACGGCGCGCTGGCCGCCAACCGCGCGCGGGTGACCGGGTTCCTGCGCGAGGGCGAGCGGGTCGTCGGGGCGCGGGTGCAGGACGTCGAGGGCGGTGGCGAGTACGAGATCAGGGCGCGGCAGATCGTCAATGCCACCGGGGTGTGGACGGACGACACCCAGGCCATGGTCGGTGAGCGCGGGCAGTTCCATGTGCGGGCGTCCAAGGGCATCCATCTGGTCGTGCCCAAGGACCGGATCAATTCCACCACGGGGCTGATCCTCCGTACGGAGAAGAGCGTGCTCTTCGTGATCCCCTGGGGGCGGCACTGGATCGTCGGGACCACCGACACCAAGTGGGATCTGGACAAGGCGCATCCGGCGGCGTCCAGCGCGGACATCGACTATCTGCTCGAGCATGTGAACTCGGTACTCGGGGTGCCGCTGACACGCGACGACGTGCAGGGCGTGTACGCGGGCCTGCGGCCGCTGCTCGCCGGGGAGTCGGACGCGACCAGCAAGCTGTCGCGCGAGCACACCGTGGCGCATCCGGTGCCGGGGCTCGTGGTCGTCGCGGGCGGCAAGTACACGACGTACCGCGTGATGGCGAAGGACGCCGTGGACGAGGCGGTGCACGCGCTCGACCAGCGGGTGGCCGAATGCGTCACCGAGGACATTCCGCTGCTCGGCGCCGAGGGGTACAAGGCGCTGTGGAACGCGCGGGCGCGGATCGCGCAGCGGACCGGGCTCCATGTGGTGCGCGTGGAGCACCTGTTGAACCGGTACGGGGCGCTCACCGAGGAGCTTCTGGACCTCATCGCGCGCGATCCCTCGCTCGCCGATCCGCTCACGGGTGCGGACGACTATCTGCGCGCCGAGGTGGTGTACGCGGCCTCGCACGAGGGGGCGCGGCATCTCGACGACGTCCTGACGCGGCGTACGCGGATCTCGATCGAGACCTTCGACCGGGGCACGCGCAGCGCGCGGGAGTGCGCGGAGCTGATGGCCAAGGTCCTCGGCTGGGACAAGGACCAGATCGAGCGCGAGGTCGAGCACTACGAGAAGCGGGTGGAAGCGGAGCGGGAGTCGCAGCTGCAGCCGGACGATCTGACGGCGGACGCGGCGCGGTTGGGGGCGCCGGACATCGCGCCCCTGTGACGGCGCCCCTGTGACGGCGCCGCTGTAGTCGCGCCTCTGCCATCGCGCCACTGCAGTCGCGCCGCTGGAGGGGCAAGGCCCTGGCGGGAGCTCAGGATCCGGTCGGGCGGACCGTATCGGACCGTCCGCAGAATTCCGTCTCCAGGAGTTCGTCCTCGGTCCAGGTCGGCAGCAGGGCGTCGGTGTTGGCGTGCACGGTCAGCGCGTGGGCGCCGTTCCTGGTGGCGAGCGTGAGCACCTGGGAGCCGGCGATCCTGCCGCGCCTGCCCCACAGGGTCGTGCAGGACAGTTCGTACGGGAAGAGGCCGACGCCCTCGTGGCCCATGCCGTCCGAGGTGTCGAGCATCCGGGCCAGTTGGGGCCGGGGCAGGAGATGGCCGCTCAGGAGTGCCTCGAGGAAACGGTGGAGATCGTCGAGCGTGCTGATCAGCTCGCCACCGGCGCCGAGCCCCGAGGGGTCGATCTCGGTGCGGTCCACCAGGGCGCCCTCCGGGCCCGAGTAGGCGGCGCCGTGCGGGGAGGGCAGCTCCCGGCGCCGGCCGGGGAAGGACGTGCCGGTCAGATGGAGCGGGTCGAGGATGCGGTGGCCCGCCTCGGAGGCGTACGAGCGGCCGGTGAGCTTCTCGATCACCATGCCGAGGACGACGTAATGGACATGGGCGTGGCGGTAGGAGGTGCCGGGCGGCGTCTCCGAGGGGTGGGAGAGGCCGAGGCGGACCAGCTGCCCGGGGGTGTAGCGGCGGTCGAAGGCGTGGTGTGGGCCGTTGCGGTCCTCGAGGTGGGGGAACAACCCGGCGGTGTGGACGAGGAGATGGAGCAGGGTCATCCGGCGTCCGTCGTGGCCGTTGCCGCGGATCAGGCCGGGCAGATGGCGCTCCACCGGGTCGTCGAGACCGACCCGGCCTTCGGCGGCCAGCTGCAGGATCACCACCGCGATGAAGGTCTCGGTGATCTCACCGGCCCGGAAGTGATCGACGCGCAGCGGCGGCCGCGTGCTGCCGAGCGCGATGCGGCCGGCCGAGCCGAACCGGCTGGAGCCGTCACGGGAGACGAGGACGGCGGCGCCCGTGGCCAGGCTCTGCGTGACCATTCCGTCGAGCGGGGACGGAGGGGAAGGGCCGGGGGCGCCGGTGGGCGCGGGGGAGCTTGTCGAGCCGTCGGATGTGACGGATGGGGCGGGTGAGGGAACCGTCGACCGGTCGGCTGCGTCGCAGCCCATGAGGGTGGCGGCCAGGAGGGCGCCGAGGGCCATAAAGACCGCCGGCCGCGGTGTCGTCGCCGTACTCCGGGTACTCGCACGGGGTGGTGGGGCATCGGCCGGTACCGTACGGGCGTCGCCGGCCGCCGGCGCCGTACGGAGGTCAGGGGCCGCGGCCGCTGAGTTCGCGTCGTCGTCGGTCATGGCGGTCCCCCGTCCCGTACTGCCATGGTGGCCCGGAGCCGGGCGTTCCTCCAGGCGCGGGGCGGACCCGGGACTTCCGCGGTGGCCGGCATGAGAGACAATGGACGCTCTGCCAGGGCGGGTTGATTGCAGAGGGGACGCATGTCGGAGGCTGAGCGGCCGGAGCAGGCTCGTCGGGACGAGGCACCTCGCCGCGACCAGCAGGCCGGCCGGGACGAGGAAGCCCGCCAAGAGCAGGAGGCGCGGCTGATCGCCGGGCGGTACCGGCTCGGCGATGTGCTCGGCAAGGGCGGCATGGGCACCGTCTGGCGGGCGACCGACGAGACGCTCGGTCGTACCGTCGCGGTCAAGGAACTGCGCTTTCCGTCCAGCATCGATGAGGACGAGAAGCGCAGACTCATCACCCGGACCCTGCGCGAGGCCAAGGCCATCGCCCGGATCCGCGACCATGGCGCGGTCACCGTCTTCGACGTGGTCGACGAGGACGACCGGCCGTGGATCGTCATGGAACTGATCGAGGGCAAGTCCCTCGCCGAGGTCATCCGCGAGGACGGCCGGCTCACCCCGAAGCGCGCCGCCGAGGTCGGTCTCGCGGTCCTCGACGTGCTGCGCTCCGCGCACCGCCAGGGCATCCTGCACCGCGATGTGAAGCCGTCCAACGTACTGATCGCGGACGACGGCCGGGTGGTGCTGACCGACTTCGGCATCGCGCAGGTCGAGGGCGATCCGTCCATCACCTCGACCGGCATGCTCGTCGGCGCGCCCTCGTACATCTCGCCCGAGCGCGCCCGTGGCCACAAGCCGGGACCCGCGGCCGACCTCTGGTCGCTCGGCGGTCTGCTGTACGCGGCGGTCGAAGGCACTCCTCCGTACGACAAGGGCTCGGCGATCGCCACGCTCACCGCGGTGATGACCGAGCCGCTGGAGACGCCGCAGCATGCCGGCAACCTCGACAAGGTGCTGTACGGGCTCCTGGAGAAGGACCCGGAGAATCGGCTCGACGACGCGGGGACGCGGGCGCTGCTGCTCGATGTGATCCACACTCCTGAGCCGGTGGCCGAGAAGCCGGAGCCGCCTGCCTCCGAGCAGACCAAGGTCGTGCCGCTGCCCGGGGATCCGGAGCGTCCGGCGGCGGGAGCCGGCGGCGCCGCTGCGGTGGCCACGGATGCCCGGCCGGCGCAGACCGTCAACGCCTCGGCGCCCGTCGGGGGTTCGTCCGGTGGCGCCACGCCCGCGCCGCGGACCCCGCTCGGTGACCGCGTCCCCAGGCGTACGCAACTGATCGTGGCCGTCCTCGTGGCCCTCGCGGTGCTCGGCACCGCCATCGGCTTCGCGCTCAGCGGCGGGGACGACACGGGCGGCGGGCGCGACGAGAGCTCCGCGAGCGCCGGCACCGAGGGAGGGTCCGGAAAGGACGACTCCAAGAACGGTGACGGCAAGAACAAGGGCAAGGACAAGGAAGGCCAGGGCGACAAGAGCGAGGACCCGGAGGGCGGTTCCGGTTCCGGGGCCGGTTCCGGTGAGGGTGAGGGTGACGGCGGTGCGGGAACGGGCGGGCTGCCGGCCGGCTATCGGCAGGTGACCGACGGGGAGTTCAACTTCACGATGGCGATGCCCGAGAAGTTCCACCGCACCGGCACCGCCGGGAAGAAGTCCGGCGCCATCTACAGCGCGGACGGCGGATTCCCGCGGGTCCAGGTCGACTTCAACCCGAGCCCCACGGATGACGCCGTCGCCGCCTGGCGTTCGCTGCTTCCGGCGATACGCGGCGCCAGCACCAACTTCAAGCTGCTCGGCATCCACCAGGTCGACTACAAGGGCTATCCGACGGTCGCCGACTGGGAGTTCGAGCGCGACCAGGACGGCCAGCGGGTCCGGGTGCTCAACCGCGGCTTCAAGGTCGACGACACCCACGGGTACGCGATCATGATCAGCTGCAAGGCGTCCGAGTGGGACGGCGAGGAGTGCCGGACGCTGCGCAAGACCGCCTTCGCCACCTTCCAGCCGAAGGACTGAACGCGGCGACGGGAACCCCGTCCCCCCCGGGGGGCGCGGCCCGGCCCCGGCGCCCCCTCCGCCACGGCTCGTGGGAGCCCGCGGACCGTACGCAGCCGCAATGTGCCGGGTTTCGACGGGACTTGACGGCTTTCTGCCGGGTTGGGTGCGGTGTGCGGGACAGGGATTCGAGGTGCGCGCGCTGACGGGGAGGCGACGTGGACGACTATGCGGGACGGGTACTCGCCGACCGCTACCGCCTGCCGTTGCCGCCGTCGGACGCCTACGAGTTCGCGGAGACGCGCGCCTTCGACACGTACAGCGGGCAGGAAGTGCTCGTACGGCAGGTGCCCTTGCCCGAGGTCGTCGAGGCCGAGGTGCTGGACGAACCGGGCCCGGCCGAGCCGCGGCGGCCCGCGGGGCGCACCTCCCGTAACCCTCGCAACTCCCGTACGACCAGGGCGCCCAGCGACCCCGCGGTGCGCCGGGCGATCGAGGCCGCCGAGGCCGCGGCCCGGATACCCGACCATCCCCGGCTCGACCAGGTCTTCGACGTCTTCGCCGAGGGCGGCTCGCTGTGGATCGTCAGCGAGGTCGTGGCCGCGCGTCCCCTTGCCGCGCTGCTCGCCGAGCGGCCGCTGAGTCCCTACCGCGCGGCGGAGGTGGCCTCCGATGTGCTCACCGCGCTGCGCGCGCTGCACGCGCACGGCTGGGTGCACCGCAACATCACCGTGCGCACCGTCCTCGTCTGCGACGACGGCCGGGTGATGCTCACCGGGCTCGCGGCGGGCGCGGCCGAGGAGGCCCTGTGCGGATACGACCCGGTGCCGGACGTCGGCGGCGGGTTCGACGGGCGGGCCGTGGGCGGAACAGCTTCGGGGGCGGTGCCCGAGACGGCGGCTCCGGGGGCCCTGCCCGCGGCGCCGGGCGGCGGCGGGCAGTCGCCGGGGCGCGGGGAGCGGGCCGTGCCG
>NZ_JAEIMH010000120.1:0-18292 GCF_016464295.1 Streptomyces sp. N35
GCGGGGCGCCTGATGGACCTGATGGAGTCGCGGAACATCGTCGGACCCAGCGAGGGCTCGAAAGCCCGGGACGTTCTGATCAAGCCTGACGACCTCGACGAAGCCCTCATCGCACTCCGCGAAGCCCACTCCAGCACGGCCGTGGCACACGACAACCACGCGTGAAATCCCCTACGTCACCGGCCGGTTCAGAACCTGGGAGGCCACCAAATGAACATCGTCATCACCTCCTTCGGGCACCTCCATGGCCCGATACCCGACGGCGCGCACATCGTCGTCGACCTTCGCTTCCACTTCCGCGATCCGCACTGGGACACCCGCCTTCGCCCCCTGACTGCGTACGACCGCCGGGTCATCAGGGCCGTGCGACGAACGCCCGGTATCCGCCGACTGGTTCGCGCGACCGCCCGTCAGGCGAACGCCTACGCCCACGGCCCCAGCGCCACCCAGCACGAACTGCTCATCGTGGTCGGCTGCGCCGGCGGCCGCCACCGCGCTGGTGTCGCGGCTTACCTGCTGGCCCGGCGCCTGCGCCGCCGCGGCCACCACGTCCGACTCCACCACCGAGATCTCCACCGGCCCGTCGTCCACCGGACTGCAGGGCCCGCGAAGCCGGAGACCTGCGGTGGCTGAGGCCATGGAGCGCCGTGCGCTCTCGCTGCAGGACTTCCAGGCCGTCCACACCGAGCCCGGCGACCGCGACGACTACGACCTCCCCGACCACCTGCGGTGCCGCCGCTGCGGGCTCTTCCTGCCCACAGGCGACCGACCCACCCTCGCCGACCTCAACGAACACGCCCTCGACCACGAGTGCCTGACCGAAAGGGCCAGACCGTGAACGACACGTTCCTGCCCCGCGACATCCAGATCATGGTCGACGACCTCACCCAGGACGCCGGCCAGGCCCCCACCGTCACGCGCACCAGCCCCCTGTTCTTCCTGCTGGAACTCGCAGGCGACCGGGTCGCCCTCACTATCACCTGGCGGCGCTCCAGCGTCGGCAAGTGGAAGTGGAACAACTCCACCCTCGCCATCGACGGCCAGCAGCGCGAACTCGCCCAGGACTACGACGACTTCATCCGAATCTGGAACACCCCGGATAAAGCCGCCGACCCGGCCGACCCGCCCGACCCGGCCGTCCTGCCCCAGCTCACGCCCCTGCCGGACGACACCGACATACCGCGCATCATCGTCAACATCCGCGACACCCTTGTCCGCCGTGCACGGAACACCGCCGAGACGACCGCATACATCGCCGCGACCGAACGCGGCTACACCATGGTCGCCGACGGGCCCAAAGGCCACGTTCGCCTCCACTACACCTGCCGGAACGGCACATGGCGTCTCGACCCCACCCTGCCCTTCCAGGTGATCGACCGTGACGGAGCCGACCAGACTTCCGAGTTCGCCGGCGACCTCGAGGCAGCGCTCCTCGCCCTGTTCGGCGTGATTGTCCCGGCGCCCACCAGTACCCCGAAGGCCCGTGGCCCGCGCGCGGCCGCCGTCACCAACTCCGTCGCCGTGCGCCGCAGCACCGTCATCCGGATCTGAGCACCCCCCATCGCAGTCGGCTGGCCACAGCACCGATGCGGCCCGCCGCCCCGCCTTGCGACCCATTCAAGATCAGGAGATTCACCATGCACCGTCCTGCCGTCTTCGCCGCGATCCTCGGCCTGACCCGCGCCGCGAGCGCAGTCGGGGACTTCTGGATCCAGTCCGACTTCTGCGCCCGCGTGAAGGGCGCCTCCGACAACTCCCCGGTCACCTACGAAGACCCCGCCACCGGCGAGAAGACGACCCACGGCACGGCCGACGGCCGAAAAGCGTGCCTCCACCACTGCCTGACCTACACCGCCACACAAGCGCTCGTCGCCGGAGCCGGCGCCCGTGCGCTCGGGATCCGAGTCCACCCGGCCGCCGCTGCGGCCGCGCTCGCCGTGTCCTTCGGCACCCACTACGCCGCAGACCGCCGCGTGCCGGGCACGGGCCTGCTGGAGCAGCTCGCCACCAAGACCGGCAAGGGCGGCTTCTACAAGCTGACCTCGTATGGAATGAACGGCGCCTTCCACCTGGACAGCGCATGGCACCACGGCTGCGAGACCGTCGCCGCACTCATCGCCACCACGAAGGCATCCACCCGCTGACGATCCCGACCGGCGAACTCCCCTACCCCCAAAGGGAGTTGGCGCCCGCCCACGACTCGACCGCTTCTAGGAGGCGATATGTCCAGCGAACTCGAAGGCGGCGACTGGATCCGCGGTATCACGATCCGTCAGCCGTGGGCCACCTGCATCCTCGCTGACAAGCGCACGGAAAACCGCCCGGCCAACTGGCCCTGGCGAGATTGGGTCCTTCTGCACGCCGGAAAGACGCTGGACCGCACGGCGCTGCGCTCTCCGCTGGTCGCCACCGCGATCACCGACCGCGAACTCCACCCGGGAACCGTCATCGGCGTTGCCCGGCTCATCGACTGCCACCTGGACCAAGGGCCCCAGCAGTGCACCAGTCCCTGGGCACAGCGCGACGTTCACCACCTGGTCCTTGCCGACGTTCAAGAGCTCGCGCTGCCTGTTCCCGCGACCGGCGCGCTGCCCGCCTGGAAGCCGAAGCAGCAACTCGTGGACCAGATCCTCCACCAACTGCCCCACCTACGGCCGTGATCGACGAGACCCGCAAGACGCCGCGCCCCGAGCCGGGCTTCCGCCCATCGCCCGGCGCATTGACGGCCGCGGCCCACGCCCTGGCAGGGGAGGCTCCCGGGCCGGAAGGCCAGCGGCAAATCATGCGCATGGCCGTCAACGCCGTCGCCATCGCGCGCGGCATGCCCACCCCCTGGCCAGTCGACCTTCCCGACGACCAGGTTCAGCGCATCACCAAGCGGCTCCTGGACCTCGGCGACCTCGCCAAGTGGCAGGCCGCAGAGCTCGGATCCCTGCGTGAAGCGCTCCTGGACGGCGCGACCAGGGATGCGGCCGGCGCCTGGTACACCCCACCCGAGATCGCCAAGTCCCTGACCCGCGCCGCACTCAGTGAGATCACCGACCTGAACCTGGACGACGACGTCGCCGACGTCCTGGCGCTGTCCGTCCTTGACCCGGCCTGCGGAGCGGGCGTCTTCCTCATCGAGGCCGCCCGCCTCCTCGCCCACGCCTACGCAGCCCTGCTGTACGGCACCCAGCAACCCGCCCCGCTCACGGTGCGTACTGTCATGGCGGACGTCATGGCCGCGTGCATCTACGGCATCGACACGGATCCGATCGCGGTCGAACTCGCCAAGTCCGTGTGCTGGCTGGAGACATCCGGGCAGGTCCCGATCACCTGGCTCGACGTCAACATCGTGGTCGGTAACGCCCTCGACGGCGATGTTCCTTCCGGTCTGGCCCGCCGTCTTGGCGACGCCGGACCCTTGGCGATCGTCGGGAATCCGCCTTACCGGGACAAGGCGAAGGGCTCAGCACCCTGGATCGAGGCCCGGCGGCCCGGACCGCGAGGTGACCGGCTGACGGATGAGCTGTGGAGACCGAGTCTCGACGAGTTCCGGCAACCAGGGCAGGGCCGCAGCGAGTACGTGCTGTCGAATCTGTATGTGTTCTTCTGGCGCTGGGCGCTGTGGCGGGCCTTCGAGACCCGCCTCCACACCGGGGTCGTCGCCTTCCTCACGCCCAGAGCGTGGATCACGGCACCGGCGTTCGGCGGGATGCGCGCGTTCATGCGCATCGTGGCGGACCGCGGGCTGGTCATCGACCTCTCCCCCGAGGGCAAAGCACCTCCCACCGCCACGCGGATCTTCCCCGGGGTGACGCTGCCGCTGTGCGCCGCACTGTTCACCCGGTGGGACGGCCCGCATCCGGACATACCCGCCACCGTCCAGTGCGCGAAGGTCAAAGGATCGCGGCAGGACAAATTCCGTCAGGTCGAGGAGCTCCTGTTCTCCCGCTCCGACGACACGGCCGACAGCGCCGTGACCGAAGAGCAGCGGTAACTACGCGCCCGACCACCCCTCGCGCGCCGCCCACCGGCGGCGTGCCCAACCCGAGACGCCCGGAGCGGCCGTCGGCCGCAGAGCCCGGCCGCTCCCGACGCACGTTTCCGCACCAAACCGGCCGTGGTCGGGGTGCTGGTCGGCCCGACCAGCACCCCGACCCAACGACCCCTCAGTCGATCCGCCGAGTTCCCTGTAGGTTCCAGAGCTTGTCGCCCTCGCCGTCCTCGTCGTAGTTGTACGTGACCGTTCCGTCCGCGCTCCAGGTGCTGGTGCGGCTATGTGAGTACACGGGGATGTCGCAGTAGAACTCGCCGCCGCCGAAGCTGCCGTTGATCAGTCCGCGGTAGTCGCAGTGCTCGGCTTGGTAGGTGGTGTCCGCGCCATTGACGTACTGCTCCAGACGGACTGTGAGCAGGAAGCCGTCGAAGTGACGGTCGCCGTCCGCGTTGCTGCCTGCTCCGCCTGCTCCGCTCCACCAGATGGTGCCGTCCACCCGGTAGTCGCCGTCGTAGGAGACACAGAGCTTGACCCAGACCTGCGGGCTGGCCGTGAACTGGGTGTTGAAGGTCTTTGCAGTCGTCGTGCAGGCCGGGCCGTCATCGGCGGCGTGCGCCGGGGTCGCGGCCAGTCCGGTGAGGGCCACCAACGAAAGCCCCACCGCGGCCGCACGTGCCCTCGCACGCAACCGTGCCCGCATGCGCCTGCCGGAGGTTGAGCCGAACACGGAACGATTGGTCATGAGTTCCCCCTGAGTGGTCGCATACAACGACCTGGCCACCCTGACACCACGATTCCGGCGACCCGGGGAGTTTGCATCAGGATGCAAACTCGACGCCGGCGGGCTCGCGCGCACGGTCCGATGGACTGCCGACGGCCCCGCGACCGAGCGCCCTACGACACGTCAGATTCCCTTCCATCAGCCCCGTTCCTGCGCGGGAGTTACTCGGTCAGGTCGCGCCTCGAAACAAGGGCAGGTCCACCCCAGATGTCCCCGAGCGGCTGCCAGCCGATGAGCCCGGCCGCTCCGGGATGCACATGTGTGCCCCAACTGGCCGTGGTCGGGGTGCTGGTCGGCCCGACCAGCACCCCGACCCCCGCTTCTTAACCGGACCGTGACACCTGGTCCGGGCCCATGGTCGGCCTACCGGTCCGGCCTGCGCGCTCCACTCGACGGTGAGGCAGCGAGCCCTCCTCGCCGCGTGCACGGCGTGCTACCCACCCTGTTCCGTCTCGCGCCCCGAGGGCGCTAAGGAGATCTCTAACGTGCCCGTCATCATCAACGCACACCAGCTTGGCCGCCTGCTCGATCGAACGGTGGAGCACATCGGCGACGAGTTCGAGGAGCGGCTGTACGGCATCCGTCTCGAAACCGACGACACCTTCCTGCACGTGATCGCCTCCGACAGGGCCACGCTCGCGGTCGCCCGCTACCGGCACCAGCAGCAGGACGGGACCCCGCTGGCCCATACGATCCCCGGCTCCGCACTGACACCGCTCCGCGAATGGATCACCGCGCAGCACGGCAGTGCCCCGGTCACCATCGCCGCACACGACGACACCGCGCGGCTTCGGTTCACCGCCCCCTCCAGCGATCTCGGCATCGCCGTCACACCGGGCCTGGAGTTCTTCGACTGGCGCGCCGTGGTCCGTCGCATTCTCGAACAGCCCGCCGCCAGCGACCCGTTCCCGGTCCTCGACATGCGGCTGCTGAAGCGGTTCCACAGCACCGGCGACACGGTCCGCTTCAAGATCACCGGCGATCGTCAGGCGGTGCAGATCGTCGCTGAGGACTTCATCGGTGCGCAGATCCCGATGACCGAACGCCGCGCGGCGGCCTTTGCCCAGACCATCCCCAGCACCGTCGATGACATGTGGAGCAACTGGCAGCAGACTCTCTCCGCTGCCGAGCCGGTCACCCTGCACGACGCGATCCCCGCCACCGAAGACCGGCCGAGCTGGGAGGACAGCGCCGACTTCACCGACACCACCGGCGAGCTGCTCAAGCAAGTTCTGCGCAACACGCACACGCTGGTCGAAGGCGACGACGACAGCATGAAGTTGAGGACAGCCCGCGCGGTGAACGGCGTGATGGCCTGGCAGGCGTACCGGTTCCTCGTGGCCCTGCACACCGCCGACCCGCGCCTGGCCGTGAACCTCCTCGCGGAGACCGCGGATGAGCTCGACTGTGGCGAGATCGGCCTGATGGCGTGGGACGCGGCCGAGCAGGCCGGCCACGAACCCGACGCGTGGCAGGCCGAGTTCGAGGCGAAGCACGCCGTGCGGCCGGCGGTGGCAGCCGATGCGTAACCATCCGGACGTCGACAACGAGGGCCTTCCCGCCGCCGGTTCGATCGAGGAGGAGTTCGCCCGCCGGGTCACCCGGATCAACGGGTACCTGATCGAGCGCGGCATCCCGCTCACCGCCCCCGAGCTCCCCCGCCAACACAGCGACGACCCGTGGGGTGCGCCGTACGGGAGTCTCGACCGCAGCACGCTCGCCTGGTGCACCGCGGTCCTCCTGCTGGCCCTGCACCACGACACCCCCATCGAAATGCAGATCCCCGCCGCAGACGCGGTCCTGCGCGAGTCCGGGGTCGCCGGCCTGCGCCAGCTTCACCGCGACCTGCACGGTGGCGCCCCAGTCGACTACGAGTACATCCGCTGCCCGTACTGCTCCGGCACGATGTTCGACCCCGCGCCCGTGTCCTGCCAGGAGACGGGCTGTCTCCACTACCTCCACGGCATCGAGCACGACCACTACTGCCCCGTGTGCTGGGGCGTGGACTACCAGCCCGAAATCCTCCTCCCTGAGCGCAGGGAGTACGTCGCGAAGCTCTTCGCCGAGGCGCTCCTGATAGCGGGAGCGCGGCGACGCAGGCGCTGGCCGCGCAGTCCTGCACGGACCGGCAAGACCAGCCGACGAGCGCGCCACCGTACGCGTCCGCCGGGCGACGAGCACGCACCCTCCACTTCGGACACGGCGACCTGATCTATCAGAAGGGACCACCCACCATGACCGATGTCCTCACCCCTCCCGATCTCGCCACCATCGATGTCGAGGTGCCGGATCCGTTGAGTCAACTCCTGAACATCGCCAAGCAGGCGCCGGCTCCCTCACCCGAGCAGGAACGCGACACTGCCAGCCTCACCGCAGCCGACCACGTCTACGAGCACTACACCAAGACCCTCGGAGAGGCCTTCTGCGAGGCCTTCGACTGGCACGGCCTGCCGTCCATACCCGCCCGCGACCTCGAACCCAGCGCGATCGCCGAACTGCGCGACGGCAGCTGGCTCCACCACACGGTGGACACCTCCTACGACGGCAGCGTGCGGCACATCCTGACGCTGCTCGTGCCCTACGACTGCGGCTGCGGCTACCGCGACATCGTGCTGCGCGGCGAGGACCACCTGATCACCGTGCTGAAGACGTACGGGCCCGGCGACCGCGTGGCAGCGACGTGCGACGCGCCCAGCGGCGCGATCCCGCACCGGCATCCGCCGGTCAACGGACCGCACTGCGGCTGCGGGTGTGGCAGGCGGAGCGCCTGACGGCTCCCCGCGACGTCCCAACCCCCGAGTCTCAGCCGGGCGTTGGGGCGTGGCGGTGGACCGGGCAGTCGGCCCGCTCCTCTTCGACCTGGAGAAGCCCGTAACGGGATCCCCCTCCTGAAGGAGGGGGCTTTCAGCCCGGCGGGCTGAGGGCCGCCGTTGCCAGCACCAGCCAACAACGCATTTTGGAGGTGAACGAAGTTGGCTACGTTTCACGTACGACAGAAGATCAACAGCGCTGTGCTTCCTCAGCAGCTCTCCCTTGAATTCGACGCAGCAGACACTCCCCGGATCGGGACCGAAACGGGCGTCGAAGGCCGTAAGGCACCGAGCGTGGAACATGTGCGAGAGGAGATTCCAGGCAGTACACCTGCTGCCGGGAGCGTCACCCTCCAGCCCTCCGGGGCTGGGGAGAAGCCGCGTGAGCGGCACCCCTTCGTGTTCGTACTCGACAAGCACCACAAGCCGTTGCAGCCCACCAGCCCGGCCAGGGCACGCCAGTTACTCAAGAAGGGGCGGGCGGTTGTCCACCGTCACACCCCGTTCGTCATCCGGCTCAAAGACCGCACCATCACCCAGTCCGAGGTGGGCGGCGTAGAGCTGGGTATCGACCCCGGCAGCAAGCACACCGGTATCGCCATGTTCACCGCGAAGGGCGGGGAGCGGCGGGGCCGGTACAGCATCCAGCTCGATCACCGGGGCGCGCTGATCCGCAAGAAGCTGGAGCAGCGCGCCGCCTACCGCAGGGGACGGCGCTCCCGGAACCTGCGCTATCGCGCCCCCCGCTTCTCCAACCGCACGAAGCCGAAGGGCTGGCTGGCCCCGTCCCTCAACCACCGTGTGCGCACCACCATGTCCTGGACGGACCGGCTCACCCGCTGGGCCCCTGTGCGGGCCGTGCACGTCGAGCGGGTCGCGTTCGACACCCATGCCCTCAGCGCGGGCAAGCCGTTGGACGGCGTCGAGTACCAGCAGGGCACGTTGCATGGCTACGAGGTCCGGGAATACCTCCTCACCAAGTTCGGACGGGCCTGCGTCTACTGCGGGATCACAGACGTGCCGCTGAACATCGACCACGTTCATCCCCGTAGCCGGGGCGGCTCCGACCGGGTCTCCAACCTGGTCCTGGCCTGCATCCCCTGCAACGAGCGCAAGTCGAACCGCCCGGTGGAGGAGTTCGCACCCAAACGCGCCGCTGACATCCTCAAGAAGGCCAAGGCCCCGCTGCGGGACGCGGCAGCGGTCAACTCCACCCGGTGGGCACTTTGGCGCGCCCTGGACCGCCTGCTGCCCACCCACACGGCCAGCGGGGGCCGGACGAAGTGGAACCGGACCCGCAACGGTCTGTCGAAGTCGCACACCCTGGACGCCCTGGCCGTGGGCAAGCTCGACCGCATCACAGAAACCGTCACCACGGTCCTCGTCGCCGGCTGTACGGGGCGCGGCCAGCACTGCCGGACCCGTACCGACAAACACGGATTCCCCCGCCTGCCGAGGCAGAAGCAGTTTTTCGGCTTCCAGACCGGAGACCTCGTCCGAGTTGTCGTTCCCACGGGCACGTACGCCGGGACTCATATTGGCCGGGTCGCTGTCCGGGCCACCGGCAGCTTCGCGGTCCGCACCGCACACGGTCTGGCCACCGCCCGGCATCGGTACTTCACGGTGCTGCAACGGTCCGACGGCTACGCCTACACCACCCAACCTGAGGGGGCTTCTGCGGCGGCGCAGTAGGTGGACGCCGATCCGCCCTGGCGGCGAATCGGCTCTTCCTGCCCTGCTCCGCAGGGGCTCCAGTTCCTCCCCTGGCTGAAGCCAGGGGGTATCCCTGGAGGAAAGCCTGATGACGACACACCAACCCGCATGGCGGCGCCCGCTCTTCAACTCCGCCCTGGTCGGCTTGCTTGATGCGACGGGCATGGTCGGCGCCCTCGGTGTCGGTATGACCCTCGGCCACCTCGCGTACGACCGAGCTCCCGACCGGTACGGTCACAGCGGCCACCTGGCCGCGGGGATCGCCGCCGGTCTGCTCTCCGCGATCACCACGGAGGCGCTGGCCAGCGCGGTCACCGAACCCTGGCAGCGCGCCCTGATCACCGTGCCCCGCACCTCCGAGACGGCCGGCCCGCCGGTCGACGAGACGGACCTACGCCAGCACATCGCCGCGTCCGCCGCCTCCAACGCTGCCTCCCGCGCGGCCACCGGCTGGAGCTGGGGCGCCTACGGTGACCCGAACCCGCACATGGACCGCGAGCGGTGGTGCGGGTTCGAGGACGGCACTGCCGTCCTCTACCTGCGCCCCGGCACTTACCTGCGGTTCCAGCCCGACCACATCCGGGTGGGCACACCGCGCTCGGCCACCTGGCATGGCGAGTACACCTTGGAAACCGGCGATGCCTTGAAGACCGGCGATGCGGACGAGGACACGCACACCACCGTCGTGACCGACCCCGCCCACCTCCTGGCCCTGCTCTTCCCCGAGCCGGAACCCGCCACGTCCCAGGAGGCAGGCGCGCCGACCGACGACGCCACGCAGCTGGAGCCCCATAGACCGCTGCACGCCGCGGACGGCGAGGCCGACGAGCACACCGGCACGCGAAGCGACACGTCCGCCGCTCCGGTTCCCGCCACCTGAACACGGTCGCCGTCCACCCGGTTGAGCCCGCCCGCCCACCGCCTCGCAGCGAATGGAGCCGACCGTGCCCGTACTGCACTTCCCGTCACTCAGCACACCGGCGCGAGCCGCCGGCCCGCCGGAGTCTCCGATCTGGGCACTTCAACGACGCCTCGATCAACTGGGGCCGCCCGGCCGGGGTGCACCGCGCGCGGCAGAGCCGGACACGACGCGGGAGGACCACGCTCGCGAGCATGCGCAGGAGGCCTCGGGCACGGCCCACTCGGACCTTGCCGGCCTGTTCCCGAACACCCTCTTCGCCGTGATCACCGCCGACGCGTGGCGCGGCTACCCGGCGCAGGACCTCTACCGGGTGGAGACCGCAGCCGTCGTATACCTCGGCCCTCCCGACAGCACCTGCGGATGGTGGCTGCTCCACGATCGCCGACTGCGCATCCACCAAGGATTGATCAGCACCTTCATCCTCGTCACACCCTGCAGCTGCGGCAGCTACACCTCCACGGAACTTCCCGATGAGGACACACTCCGCACCGTTCTGGCAGACCTGACCACCCCGCTCGGTGCACCCGTCGCCTGCACACACCCACCGCTCGCACACCAGGGCAACCACGTAGCCGTCGGGTGGGAGACGCCAACGCCTGGCCTCATCATCCGGCGGTACCTCTCATCGACCTGACGGGGACCAGTCAGCGCCGGTACGGCACACCGCGCACCGTGACCCCGAGGACACCTCAGTCACGGCACTGCAGGCGCCCTGTCGACTAACTCCCGGCCGCGCCACGGCAGTTCATCGCGTCCGTCCGTCCCGCTTACATGCACCGACCACTGATCACAGACGACTACGCCCTTGCTTCACGTAGTCCCGAGCCCCGAGGAGAGCCTCATGCCCCGATCTCCCAACCAACGCGCACGCCTCACCTCCGCGGTCAGAGCGCGAACCGCCAAGAAGCGCCCGCCACTGCCGAAACGCGGTCCCAGTCACCGCTGCGGGCCCTGCGGCACCGGCTGGCGCGGCGCGGAAAGCGACTGCCCCTGGTGCGGCAACCCCGCTACCGACTCACACCCGCACCCCCGCGCGGCACTACAGGTCCTGCTCCGCACCGTCGTACCGGCCCATTCCGACATAGCGGAGCCGAGCCCGAAGGGATCGACACGGTGAAAGCCAAACCGCCTGACATCCTCACCGACACGATCGTCCGCCGGCCGAGGCTGACTGGCACGGAGCCATGCACCAGGACCGAGGCCAAGGTCCAGTTCTTCCACGCCAGTTACGACACTCGACGCCCGGAGGTACAGGCGGCTCTGCGGGCCTGCCGCCGCTGCCCGCTGAACGCCGAATGCAACATCTGGGCCCTCGCCCGCCCGGAGCAGGTTTCCGACGGCATCTTCGGCGGGACCACCCCACGCCAGCGCCTCACCCAACGCAGGCAACTCGTCGACCGCTGCGGCGATGAAGCAGCCGTCGAGAACGTTCTGCGCCGCGCCTACCAGCAGGCCGTCCACCGGCGCACCCGCAACACAAACCCATGAACATCCGTACAACCCGCCCGCGTTCGCGTCCGGGAGGCTGGCATGTCCGATGACCGACCGCAGGAGCCGCACCAGGACAACGCCGCGTGCGAGCGGCTGATGGCCGAGGGCATTCCCACCGGCACCTTCGGAAACGCCCGGCCACCGCAGCCGGCCGCGCGCCGCCCCGCGCCTCCCGCCCGCCCGCGAACCGCTGCCCGTGCGGCCGTCAGCGACAGCACCGGGCAGACCGCGCGCCCCATCCGGCCGTGGACCCCCGAGGAACAGGCAGCCCATTACGCCGAGCTCATGGCCGGCCTCTACCCCGCAAGGCGCAGCAAGTCGGCCGAGGCTCCTCAGCCCTCCGAGCCTGCAGAGCCCCACCTCCGCCTCATCCACACCAGGGCCTCGTAGACCACCCGGCACCGCGGCCCACATGGCTCTGGTCGTTCAGAGCCGCGGCAGCACCGCCATGTGCCGGCCCGGCACTCATCAATGCCACAACAGATCAAGGAACCGAAAATGATCACTCGACCGAAGGGCGAAGCCCCGATACCCCCTCACTCCACTGCACCGGGTCGCCTCACCGCGCAACAGGCCTTCGCCCTGACCTTGCTTCGCGACGGCCACGCCCCGCGCTGGATCAAGCAGTACACCGGGGTCGCACCCGGGATTCTGATCCAGCGCGCCCTGGAGTAC
Source organism: Streptomyces sp. N35 (assembly GCF_016464295.1). Classification (NCBI taxonomy): domain Bacteria; kingdom Bacillati; phylum Actinomycetota; class Actinomycetes; order Kitasatosporales; family Streptomycetaceae; genus Streptomyces; species Streptomyces sp. N35. The sequence continues at coordinate 12,375 of NZ_JAEIMH010000120.1, forward strand.
GACATCGCCGCTCCCCACGGCACCCTCGCGGCTGTCCTCCTGCACGACGCCGCAGACGAGGAGCAGTGCGGGGCCTGCGAGAAGGTCCGCGCGAGTACACAGGCCCGTGCCCTCGCCGCTCAGCGACGCAAGATCACCCCGACGGAGCGAGCCGCGCACCTGCAGCGGCACCGCAAGCACGCGGCCGCGTAGGAGGGCACGTGTTCACCGATGTGAAAGAGGCCCTCTCATGCGAGGCCCTCGAACTCAGTCCCCTTGCGGCAGACCAGCACACGGCCGCTTCGCAGGTGGTCGCCCACAACGCCCGCAGCAAGGACGACCTCGCCGACCTCCTGGACGCCCTCGGGTTGCCCTGCGCCGACGACGACCTGACAGCACTCCTCCCCCTCCTCACCAGCCCTGCCCCCTCGACCGGAGGTCCTATGCCCGCCAACGACTACATCCAGAAGGCCGCCACCAGGCTCACCAACGGGGAGCGTCCCGAGGATGTCCGCCAATCCCTCGGCCTCTCCGAGGACGAGGTTGCCGAGGCCACCCAGCTCGCGGCGGCCATGACGGCTCCTCGCGCGCGCTCGGTGCGACAGGACGCCGGGACCATGGCGGGAGCCGCCGCCCCCCCACCCCGCGCTGCGACGGACTCCGCTGGGGGCCCCGACCTGCTGGAGTGGGCCGACCACCACCCGTTGGCCACCATCCGCAAGCTGGCCGCCCGCATCCGAAAGGACCGCGCCGAGCTGCTCGCACGCCGCGCCGACGAGGACGCCCAGCGCGAGGCAGAGGAGCGCGTCACCCAGGCCAAAGCCGAACTCGATGCCGCGCAGGCACTGTTGCGCGCGCTCAAGAGCGGAGCGCGTACGACCGCGGCCGGACCCGACGATCTCGCCTCCCGGCGGCGCGGGGCGACACCGGCTTCAACCAGCAAGCGCAGCAAGGAAGAGTTGAACGCCATCCGGACCTGGGGCCGTACCAACGGCTACCCGGTCGCCGATCGGGGAACTCCTTCCAAGAGCGTCCTCGACGCATACGACGCCGCCCACCACCGCACCTCCCTGGCGGAGGCGGGCTGATGGACGACATACCAATTGCCCTGGACGGATTCCTCGTCAACCCCGCCGAACCCGGCTCCCACGACGGATCCGCCTGCTGGCGTCTGAACTGCTCGGCCACCACCGACCACTTGGTCGAAGAGGCAGTCATCCCCTGCACCACCGCGGACCCGCAGATCGCGGACGCCCTTCTCACAGATCGGCACCCCGGCGATCTCCTGCGCGTCACCGGAGCCCTCACGCTCCCGGACGCTGCCGCCGGGATCATCCAACTCCACGTCCGCACCGTCAGCGTCCTAAGCGAGGCGCCGCACATGGATCACCAGGACAACGAGGACGACGCGGAAAACACCCAGCGCGGCCAAGCGATCACCGCCCTTGCGGACGCCCTCACCAACCTCAGCGGCGCAACACCCGGCCCCGAACCCAAGATCCGCGTCTACCTCGGCCCCGTCGGACCTCACGGATCGGGCCTGGAACAGCGTCGCAACATCGACCTCACTCCAGCCCTGGCCTTCCAACTCGCCGGCGCCGCGAAGGAACTGACCACGGAGACCGAGACCGAACCCGGGTGCACCACCGTCGACCCGGAAACCGCAGCCGAGTTGACCCAGCTCTTCGACCGCATCAACTTGCTCGATCTGACCAACGCCGTCCTCAAGAACACCCGGCCTGAGAACAAACCCGATGTCCTCGAGGCCATGGACGACATGCTCCCCGACGTACCTGGCTTCGGAGACATCGATCCCTAGGCCACGGCGCCCTCACACCGCGTCCATGGGCGCGACCCCTCGGCCTTGCCCTGCCCTCCGAACGCCTACACGTCCGCGGGCAGGCAAGGCCCTCACCCTCCGCGCCACGACCGTGGGCGCCTGAGCCAACACTTCCTTCTCCGCCTGGAGCGCTGTATGAACACCCACGCCTTCAGCGACCACCTCAGCCCGGCACAGGTCGACCAGCTCCGCGCCACCCTGACCCACGAGATCGTCGGAACCAACGCGCAGCCCACACCCCTCGCCCAAGACGCCCTCGCGTTCCAGGAGCTACGCCGAATCACCAAAATGGCGCGCCCCGCAGTGAACGACGAGCTCCTGGAGGACGACAGCCCCGGGACGCTGATCCGATACGTCCGCCACCTCGTGGCCACCGACACCCATCGCGGGCTCCGCTACTTCCGGGCTGGGCACCGCGAAAGCGGCATCCCGCTCGAGCGCTACACCACCGCGGCAGAAGCCCGCCGGCACTGCGAAGCGGTCGTGCGTCGCGAACACCCTCACGCCCAGCTCACCATGCGCTGGCACGAGACCCGGGAACCTGACGAGCACACCTTGGACGCGGAGCGCCTGTACGACGCCGAGCTCACGGTCACCCTCCACGGCCAGCAGCCTCCCGACTGTCACACGGGATACGCCGTCACCGAGATCGAGATCGCCACGCTCTACGACCCCGAGGCCGACGAATGAGGGTGGCCCAACGCGGCGCGGCGCACAAGACGCAGGACGCTGCGCTCTTCGACATCCCCGAACCTACGCCTGGGTTCGTGTGGGGCGAGGACGTCTGTATGTGGCACCTCGACGACCCACCTCCCCCGGCCCGGCACCGCACGATCATCGCTGTCGACCTGATGCATCCGCGCTGGTGGAAGTACGGCTCGCTTCCTGACAGAGGCCTTCGCGGGGCCGGCGGCGGAGGCGTCCGGCTCTACAAGGTCGGCGCTCCCGTCTGTGAGGAGCACATCGCCGAGTACCCCGAGAAGCATGACGCCTCCGATCGGCGCTTCGGACTCATCATTCATTTCGCCCCGAACAGTCCCAAGGAGCAGGAGAAGTGACCTATCCCCCGCCGGACGACCGTCTGCGCCACCTGCTCGCTCAGCACATCAATTCCCGCGTCACCAGCTGGAACCTTGCCTTCGCGATCGCCGGTGATCTCGTCCACGCCCCGGAGGTCCGCGCCGAGCTTGACCGCATCGCCACGGCGCACAGCGCGGGCCAGCCGTGTGGCGACCGCACCTGCACGCCGTGCGCGGCGACCGACTCCCGCACTGCAGAAGGCACTCCGGTGGCCGTCGCATGGACCACCAGCATCCAGGTGTCCGTACTCCCCGAAGACAACATCAACCGGAAGTTCTTCACGATCAACGTGGAATACCGCGGAGCCAACCGCTGGGCCGTCGCCCGACACGGCGAATGCCTGAGCATCGGCGAAACGTGGGAGCACGAGCCCACTTCGAGTGAGCGGGACGAGGCCTGGCTCGCCACTCACCGCTTCGACCTCGCCACGGCACTCCACCTCGCGAAGCAGACGGCTCCCCACCTCTGCGTCAACGGCGAGACCGCCGTTGACTCCTACCGCCGTACCCAGGCAACTACCTGACCGGCGCCCGCCGGACACCGCACCTCCCCCTACCTCTATCCAGGAGACGTTGATGACCAACCATTCATCCGGACCCGCCTGCGGCAACAATCCGAACTACCGACTCAGCGACGGCGACCAGGCGGTCGTCGATGAGTTCCGGGCGTTTCTCGTCGCCGGCGTGATCGACGCACCGCCAGCCCTCTGGGCCCAGCTGGTGGAGTGGCAGCCGTCGGCCGCGGCTGCCCTCGCCCTGTACGTACGCGGCCTCCCCGACGACTGGGCGCAGCGGGTCTTTGGCGTCGGCCGTCCGGATGCCGCGCTCGCTCTGCCAGCTGGAGCAGCCGGCGAGCAATACGCCGACCGCGCACCGGAGATAGCGCCCCCGGACAGGAATGCCGATTGCGAGCGGTGCCCCGCCTGCCAGGAGAACAACGACGAACTATGCCGGTACCACGACGGGCATCTCACCGCGGACAACGCCGCGGGCCGCGCTCTCCTCGATGCGGTGAAGGCCCAGCCGGATATCACGCTGCGCCAGTACGTGCGATGGCAGGCGGACGTCGCTGATGCCGTCGACCAGGGGTGGGAGCCACCCGACCTGCCCACGCCCTCGAACCCCGCCAGCCGCGACACCGCCCTTCAAACGGCCGCAGCGAGCGAGCATCTGGAAGAACGAGGCCGCGGCGACGATGAAACCGGTCAAGGCGCCGCATCTGGCGGCGCCAGCAGCGACACTGTGGTCCAACACGCCAGCGAACCAGCCGCGCCGAAGGGGGAGCCGACCTCGTGAACGTCCCCAACACCCGCGAAGACTTGATCTACCACGGTGTCCAGCTGCCCTCCGGCGGATCCGTGATCGAAGTCGAATCCCTGGACGGGCAACCGCGCGGCATCATCGCCCACATCGCCTACCACTCACCCACCGGGATGGGCTGGGGCTATGCCGGATCCGGCCGCGGACTGTGCTCGCTCTCTGCTGATCGCCGCCCTTGGCGGTGACGATGCCCTCTGCGGACTCTGTAACGGCACCCGCAAGGTCGTTTACGACCCGGATCGCGACCGGGAGCTTCCCTACGTTCGGGAACGGGCCGACGCTTACAACCCCGAGCTCGTCATGGACTGCCTTCACCAGTGCAGCGACGGCTACCGTCGCCTGCCGTACATGGACTTCAAGTTCGAGATCATCGCCGGGCTCGACCGGGAGTGGAGAATGCGACGCAGTGAGATCCTCGACTGGCTCGCTGCGCACCAGGCGACCACGGAGGCCTGAGCGACCTGCAGTGGCCTTTCGCATCTCGCACGACGCCTTGGGCCCTTCTCCTGAACACCGCGTCGATCGGGCCGGCTGCGCTGTGGCTCCACACCCAGCGTGCTCGGCCGTGCCAGCTGTAGGCCGCCGCAACTGTGATGGGTGATCAGAGTGCCGATGACCTGCATGTTTCGAGGATCGATGGGCAAGGGGTTGGATGGGATCCGCGGACCCCCATCTGACCCCCGGCAACAGAGTGTTGCCCATTCTCGAAGGACGGCGATGGAGCAGAAGGAACCACCCAAGCCGCTACGCCCGAGGGCACTGGACACCCCGCGCCTCCAGCGCCTCATGGAGCGCTTCGCTCAACGGCACACCACGGCCGACAATCCACGGCGCGATGAGTTCCCCGACATCCAAGCTCCGGGCGCCGAGTTGGCCGTCGTCGTCTTCGCCCGCACCCATAAGAGAGCACTCCCCCGCCTCGCCCGCCGAGCGGAAGCCATCGATCGCCTCGTGCTTGTCCAGCAACTCCGCCGGATCCTCGACGAGGAGGAACTCGCTGCCCTCCAGGACGGGAACGCGGCCGGCGCCAGGTGGCGCCAACTCGGCGACCCGCTCGGCATCCGCACGAAGAACGGCACCGTGCAGCGGATGCAGCGCCTGCGCGTCGCTGTGGAGCTCGGGCCATCCGCGTTGCGTGAACCCGCAGTCCTGCGCGCCCATGAGAGGGGCGAGACCGGCGACGACGCCAGCCGGTCCCGATGGATCGGTGTGCACCATCTCCGCGTTCGGGAGGCGGCCGCCGATCTCCTGCATCACCGAGCCTCCCTGGCCACCGACGAGGTCGCCGACGACTGGCTCGACGACATGTCTGACCTTCTGGAGCGAGCCGTGGAGCCGAGCGTCGAAGCCAGCCTCATCACGCATCTGCGCTTCGCTCTCGAGGAGGTCGACCGAGTCGCCGCTGAGAACGGCGTGTCCGCCTCGGCGTCCGCGGACTGTGAGGCCGCGCGAAGGGCAGCAAGTCGACTTGTCGGCGGTTACCGCAGGCGCAGCGCCCCGTAGAGGGGATGCGGCCCCTCCGGCTGGGGAGTTTCGTCGACGAAACTCCCCAGCCAGGCTGGAGTCCCAGCGTGCGCGGTGCGACGTGTGCGGCCGATCGCCGCCGCTCGTGCAACTCCTGGGGCTTCGTATACCGAAGCAGCGCTGCGCTCGGCCGGGGGTAGTTTCGTCGACGGAACTACCCAAAGGCGGGGGGCAAG
>NZ_JAEIMH010000120.1:18302-21211 GCF_016464295.1 Streptomyces sp. N35
CCGCTGGTTTCGTTGACGAAACCAGCGGCGTGGCAGGCACCCGAGAGCGTGAGCGGAATGCCCGTAATGTGACGTGGCTCTGAGCCCTTGCGAGCGCAGGTTTGTCTCGATCGCCTTGATCAACACGCTATCGTTCTGGCGATCCGTGTCATGTCGAACTTGGAGTCTGGATGCCGCGCGCCAACAATAAGAGGAAAGATCCTGTACCTCCTCCCCCGGCGCCTCCGGCCCCGGCGGTCCCTGCGACCGGTGGCCCATCCATGGCTCCACGTGGTCAGTTCAACCGACGGCAAGAGGGCCAGCGCTTCCTCACGCCGCTGACGTCGATCGCTCCCAGCCCCCGGAACCTCCGTGAGGAGTGGGAGTACGAGACCGACGAGTTCGACGAGTTCAAGACCAACATCGACAACACCGAGGTGATTCAGGACCCGGCCGTCAGCTCGGTCGAGGCCTTCATCGCCAAGTACCCCACGCACGCTGGCTCCTTCGGCGCCGACGTGGAATGGGTACTGCTAGCCGGTGAGCGACGCTATCGGGCCTTGCTAGCCACAAAGACGCCTGATGCATCCGTCGCGGTGGTCCTGAGAGACCAACTCCTGGAGAAGGGCGACTTTGTCCTCCTCAGCGAGAACAACTTCCGCAAGGGCTTCGATGTAATCCAGGAGGCCCTGATCCTCAAGCGCATCCGCGACGAGGAGGGACTGACGTACGACCAGATCCTGGAGCGGCTCGGCGGCGAGCAGACACGCATCAAGAAGCGCTCCGACATCTCCAAGCGGATCAAGCTGCTGGAATTGGATGACGGGCCGCTGCGGCGCGCGATCCGACAGGGAGACATCGGCCTGGAGCCCGCCTACACCCTGGTGAGCCAACTGAAGGAGCCCGCGCGCATCGAACAGGGATGGGCTCTCATGCAGGAGCAGAGCGTCCTGGCGAAGGCGGCCTGTGACATCCTGCTCGATCGCAAGCCGACATCACCCGGGACGGATTCGCGCGGTAGCGAGGGCGGCCCGAAGAGCGAATCCGATAAGCCGCAGACGCCCGCGGACTCGAGTGGGAGCGCAGCGGAGGATGACGCGAGCGGAGGCGAAGGCGGGGACCAACGTGCGCAGAACGGACAGAGTTCTGGCGGCGATGCCTCCAAGTCTCGGCCGAAGGAGGTCCCTGAGGCCCGTCGTAGTTCCGACAAGACCGGCAGTAAGCCGCCCGCTGCCTTCGCCGCGCTGATCGACGAGCGTGTGGGCGCCTGCTCAAAGCTGGTATCCAGCACGGCACCAGGTGTCGTGGACGGGGTCACGCGCAGCCTCGCGGTACACGCCATCCATGAGGCCGAAGCTGCCGCGTTTGTCCTCGCCGCTCAGATCGCCGAACGAGCCGGGATGACTGTCGGCGACAAGTTCGGGTATGTTGCAGCCCTCGAAGCGGCAGACGACGTCGACATCCTGAGGGTGGCGTACGCGGTCGCCCTCGCCTCCGATGAGCTGCACTTCCGCAGCCAAGGAGATCAACTCGACGCCCGTGCCGTCCGCTATCTGAACGATCTGCGTCAGGGAGCCGGCTACGACATCACGGGATACCAACCGGCCCTCGAGGCCGTTTCGTCGGCGAAACTCTGAGCTCTGGAGCTCCCGTGACTCAAGCGACCAGCATCCCACTGCCTGCACAGCGGCCCCTGATCCGGCGGCTCTACCGGCAAGGCCCTCTCGTGATCGTCTTCGCCAACGAAGGGGGCGGCACCCGGAAGACGACCGACATCGTCAACACCGGCGTTGAGCTGGCACAGATGGGTGTGAAGGTAGGAATCGGGGACCTCGACCAGACCATGGCGGCGTCCACCTACCTCGGCTACGGGGTGACGAACCGCAAGTTCTACCCGAACCGCACGGAACAGGTGTACGCGCAGCTCGCGGCGATGCCCAGCATGTACGGCGTCCTCACCAACGAGTGCACCCTCAAGGAAGCGATGGTCCCCGCGCGCACCCGGGTCATGCCCGTCACACGTGGAGAGCAAGGCGAGATCCTTGACGATGGCCGGTGGGACACCGATGAGTGCTTCGAGGTCATTCCGAACCTGCACCTGATCCTGGGCTCGCGTGACATGGCGATCGCGTCCGAGGACATCCGAAACGCCGGCCGGCCCGGATCCCGATCCAAGGCAGGCCTCCACTGGCTGCGCAAGGCCATCGAGGACTTGCCGCAAGGAACCCTGGACGTCCTTCTGCTCGACAGCCGCGGCACCTTCGACACACTGGAACTCACCGAACTCGGCGCCGCCGACTACGTCATCGGGTGCGTGAAGCCGGACACCAAGGACGACGACACCCTCCACGGACTCAAGGCGCTGATCGCCACAGCGCAAGAGCAGTTCGAGTTCTCCGGCGGAGCCGCAGAGCTGCGCTACATCCTCTTCAACGGCTACGCGAAGAACCGGGGCAAGTTCTACCTGGAGATGTTCGATGAGCTCCAGACCTTCTATGGAGACATGCTCTTGCCCTACGTCTCGGAGAACGTTCAGGTGGCCGAGAGCGTGAAGGCGCAGGAGCCGGTCCACTTCTGGATGCAGGGGCAGGACACCCTGGTCGTCGACCAGTTCGGCGCCATCGCCCGCGTCATCGCGCGGGACCTGCAGCTCATCTCCGAGTAGTTTCGTCGACGAAACTACTCAGTCCCTCGAGGGCTCGATCCGAACCACGGATCGGGCCCTCGACGCTTGACGGAAGATCACCATCTGTCGACGATTCGCGGTCGAAGACCCAGGGGCATGCCAAGGCGTCGCTGGACATGGGAATGTGAGAGCTGATCAGTCGAGAGACACAGATAGGGGAGTGGGGCGTGGCGGCGCCACTGAAGCTGACGCGGACACACCGGATATTGATCGGCGTGGTGGTCGCGGGCGCGGTCATCATCGC
>NZ_JAEIMH010000121.1:0-21067 GCF_016464295.1 Streptomyces sp. N35
GGCGAGCAGCGGCGCCGCGGCAGCCGCCGTGAGGCCCGAGCACAGGACCACCACGCGGCGCGAGTGACGGTCGGCGAGCACGCCACCGACCGCGACGGCGACCAGGAAGCCGCCCGTGCGGGCCGCGAGCACCAGGCCCAACCCGGTTGCGCTCAGGTCGCGTTGGAGCACCGCAAGGCCGAGCACGAAGGGCAGGGCCCAGGTGGCCAGACCCGAGGCGGTCGCACCGGCCCACAGGCGGAGGAAGGCGGGCTCCCGCAGGACGGACCTTTGCGGAGCAGTGGGCGGCGCATGGGCGGGCGAACTGGTCAATTTCAGTGCACTTCCGTCAATTGATGGCTCATGAGCGAACAGCAGGGCCACGACGGGACGCGGGGCCGGCCTCGGCGGGACCCGGATAGCCTACTGGAAATGATTATCGTTATGGTGTGGGTCTCGGATCCCACCCCGCCCTGCCACTCCCCTTGAGGTGAAAGCATGTTGAACCTGCCCAGGCACTGGATGGGCCGTAGCGCGGGGCCCGCACTCCGTCGGGCCGCGGCCTGATGGGCACACTGCAGGTGGCGCTCGACGCGCCGCGTACGGCCTCGCGCAAGGGCGGCCTCGCGCTGGTCTGCTTCGCCCTCTCCGTGGCGCTGCTCGTCTCCGTGGTCATCGCCATCGGCCTAGGGGCGGCCGTCGTCGCGCCCGGCGACACCGCGCGCTATCTGTGGGCCGCGCTGAGCGGCGGGCGGATCGAAGCCGGCGAGGTGACCACGTATCAGATCGTCTGGCAGATCCGCACTCCGCGGGTGCTGCTCGCGGCACTGGTCGGGGCCGGCCTGAGCGCGGTCGGTGTCGCCGTGCAGGCGATGGTGCGCAATGCGCTGGCCGATCCGTTCGTCCTCGGAGTGTCCTCCGGTGCGTCCGTGGGGGCGGTGTCCGTGACGGTGAGCGGCGGGCTCGCGGCGTTCGGCGTCTACGCGGTGTCGGCGGGCGCGTTCGCCGGGGCGCTGGCCGCGTCCGCCCTCGTCTTCGTGGTGTCCGCGAGCCGTGGTGCGCTGGCGCCGCTGAGGCTCGTCCTGACCGGGGTCGCCCTGTCGTTCGGCTTCCAGGCGCTGATGAGCGTGCTGATCTACTTCGGCCCGGACAACGAGGCCACCAGCAGCGTCCTGTACTGGACGCTCGGCGGTTTCGGCGCGGCCCAGTGGGGGGCGCTGCCGGTCGTCGCGATGGTCGTCGCGCTCGGGCTCTCCTTGCTGCTGCGCGAAGCCCGCACGCTCGACCTGCTTGCCCTGGGCGACGAGAGCGCGGCGAGTCTCGGCATCGACGCGGACCGCCGCCGCAGGTGGCTGCTCATCCTGGTTTCCCTGGTCACGGGCGTGCTGGTCGCCGTGTCCGGCGCGATCGCCTTCGTCGGACTGATCGTGCCGCATCTCGTACGGATGGTCGTCGGCGCGACGCACCGACGGGTGCTCGCGGTGGCACTGCTCGCCGGGGCGGTGTTCATGGTGTGGGCCGATCTGGTGGCCCGCACCCTGGCCGCCCCGCGCGAACTTCCCCTGGGCGTGATCACCGCACTGGTCGGTGTGCCCGTGTTCCTCACCTTGCTGCGCCGCAAGGGCTATGTCTTCGGGGGCCGTTGATGGATCTCACCCTGGAACAGCTGACGGTCGTGACCGACGGCCGCGGTCTCGTACGGGAGTTGTCGCTGCATGTGCCGAGCGGCCGGGTCACGGGGCTCGTCGGCCCGAACGGCAGCGGCAAGTCGACCGCGCTGCGCTGTGTCTACCGCGCGCTGCGACCCACGTCCGGAGTGGTCCGGGTGGGCGAGGACGATCTCACCCGGCTCACCCCACGGCGCGGCGCCCAGCTCGTCGCCGCGCTCACCCAGGACGGCACGGTGGACCTGGATTTCACGGTCGAGGAGGTCGTGGCGCTCGGCCGCGCACCGCATCTGCGCGGCACCCAGGCGCTGAGCCGCCGTGAACGCGAGCTGTGCGCACGGGCGTTGGACCGGCTCGGCATCGCCTCGCTCGCCCGGCGCGGCATCCTCGGCCTCTCGGGCGGGGAGCGGCAGCGGGTCCTGGTGGCCCGCGCGCTCGTCCAGGAGCCGGAGATCCTCGTCCTCGACGAGCCGACGAACCATCTCGACGTACGCCACCAGATCGAGCTCCTGTCGTTCCTGCGCGGTTCGGGCCTGACCGTCCTGGTCGTGCTGCACGACCTCAACCTCGCCGCGGCGGCCTGCGACCGGCTCGCCGTGCTCGGCGAGGGCCGCCTCGTCACCGTTGGCACACCCGCCCAAGGCCCCACACCGGACCCGGGGCGGGGGGTCTTCCGGGTGCGTGCCGGGGGGGGCACGACCTGGTGCGGGAGGTCTTCGGGGTGCGTGCCGAGGTGGTCACCCATCCCCTGACCGGGGATCCGCAGGTGCTGTACGCGCTGACGCCGGACGTCGCACCGGCCGCCACATCCCTTTGAACCCTCGCTCACCTCACCCTCACTCATCGAAAGGCACCACCGCATGTTCAGAACATCCACCGCCGTACTCCGTCGCACCGCACTCGGCGCCACCTCCGCCCTCGCCCTGCTGCTCACGGGCTGCGGCGCCGAGGTCACCCCGGACTCCGGGGGCGCGGCCGCCGCGAAGACGAAGGTCAAGCGCTGCGGCGAGACCGTGGAGTACACGGTGCCGAAGCGCGCGGTCGTCTACGAAGGCGGCAGCGCAGACAAGCTGTTCAGCCTGGGCCTCGCCGACAAGGTGCACGGCTATGTGATGCCGCCCGCCAATCCCCCGGTCGACCAGTCACCGTGGGCGAAGGACTACGCCGGGGTGAAAATGCTCAGCGACGATCTCCTGAACAAGGAGATCGTGGTCGAGGCGAAGTCCGATTTCGTGGTCGCCGGCTGGAACTCGGGCTTCAGCGATCAGCGGGGTATCACCCCGGAGATCCTCGACAAGCTCGGCATCCAGAGCTTCATGCACGCCGAGAGCTGCTTCAACTACCCCGGCTTCCCGCAGAAGTTGACTCCCTTCGAGGGCCTGTACAGCGACCTGGACCGGCTCGGGCAGATCTTCCAGGTCGAGCGGAAGGCCGAGCAGGTCGTCGCCGGGCTCAAGGACCGGGTCTCCGCCGTCGCGGGGAAGGCACCGAAGGGCGGCGACCCGGTACCCGTCTTCCTCTACGACTCGGGCACGGACCAGCCGTTCACCGCGGGCAGCCAGGTGCCGCCCAACGACATCATCAAGACCGCCGGCGGCCGCAACATCTTCGACGGACTCGATCAGCGCTGGACCCAGGTCACCTGGGAGGCCGTGACGCAGGCACAGCCCGAGGTCATCATGATCCTGGACTACGGGGACCAGCCGGCCGAGAAGAAGATCGAGTTCCTGAGGAAGTCCCCGCACACCAAGAACCTGCCGGCCGTCGAGCGGAACAACTTCTTCATCCTCGACTACAACGAGGGCATCAGCGGACCGCGCAACATCGACGGCCTGGAGAAGTTCGGCACGTATCTGCGCGAGCTGAAGCGCTGACCGGCCACCGTGCGGCGGCGCGGCTACGGTCGTCCCATGGAGCGCTTCTTCCCCCGGTCGCCGATGGTGCGCGGCAAGGCCCTGAGTCTGGGCGAGCGGGGGCGCGAGTGGCTCGACTCGCTGCCCGCTCTCGTACGGGACATCGAGCGCGAGTGGGCGATCAGCGTCGGGGAACCGCTGGCGGGCGGCACGGCGGCGTATGTGGCGCGGGCCCGCACCTCGGCCGGCGAGGACGTGGTGCTCAAACTCGCCGTGCCCGACGACGGCTTCGCGGGGCAGGCCCGCACGTTGCGGCTCGCACGGGGGCAGGGCTATGTGCGGCTGATCCGGCATGACACGGCGCGCCACGCACTCCTGCTCGAAGCGCTCGGCGATCCGCTGGAGCAACTGCCCTCCCCGGAGCGGCAGTTGGACGTGCTCTCCGACCTTCTGCAGCAGGCCTGGACCGTGCCGCGCCCGCCGGTCACCGGCCCCTTCGAGAACAAGGCCCGCGGTCTGTACGAGCTGGTGGACCGCTTGTGGCACGAGCTGGGGCGGCCCTGCCCCGAGCCGGTGGTGGCCCAGGCCCTCGCCCACGCGGAGAAGCGTGCTCACTTCGGTCCCGAGGACTGTGTGCTGGTCCACGGGGATCCGCATCCGGGCAACGCCCTGCGGGTGCGTGCCGAGCGGCCTGGGTCCGGGACGGGCTATGTACTCGTCGACCCGGAGGGCTTCCTCGCCCCGGCCTCGTACGACCTGGGCGTCGTGCTCAGGGAGTGGTGCACGGAACTGCTCGCCGCCGAGGACCCGGTGCGGCTGGCCCGCGGCTACTGCGCACGGCTGGCCGATGCCGCGGGCGAGGACGAGAGGGCCGTGTGGGAGTGGGGGTACCTGGAGCGGGTGTCCACCGGGTTGTACTGCATCGCCCTCGGGGCGCCGGAGGTCGGCCGGCCGTTCCTGGAGACGGCCGCGCTGCTCCTGCGGGACGGCTGATCCGGATCGTGCACGGGAGCCCTGCACGGACCTCGTCCGGGAGGCCGTTCCCGGTCGTCTACGGGAGCCCTGATCCTCACCTCGTACGAGGGCCCACAGCGTCCCCCCCGCCCGCCCGGCCGCGGCGTTCTGGGCGTCGGCCTCCGCCTTGGCCGCCTGCTTCTCCTTGAGGCGCACGGCCTCCTCGCGCACCTTGGCCTGCGTGGCGCGCTCCTGGCGCAGCCACTCCGGCATCTCCTCGCGGAGCGCGTCGATCTGCTCGGTCGTGAGCGCCTCGGTCACGCCACCGCGGGCGAGACCGGCGATGGAGACACCGAGCTTGGCGGCGACGACGGGGCGCGGGTGCGGGCCGTTCTTGCGGAGGTCGGCGAGCCACTGGGGCGGCTCGGCCTGCAGAGCGTTGAGCTCGGCGCGCGAGACGTCGCCCTCCTGGAACTCCGCGGGGGTGGCCGGAAGGTACACGCCCAGCTTCTTCGCCGCGGTCGCGGGCTTCATGGTCTGGGTGTTCTGGTGCTGGGTCATGGCATCAAGGGTAGCGATCACCGGCGGTCCGGCCGACCACGAGCGCGCTCGGCCCTGCGCACCGGCGGGTAATCTGGCGAGGTGACAGGCGCTGCAGAACCCCCGGTGACAGGCTCGGACGACCCGGCGGAGTTCCGCCTCGCCTACGTTCCGGGCGCCACGCCCGCCAAGTGGGTGCGGATCTGGCGGGAGCGGCTGCCCTCCATCCCGCTGACGCTGGTCGCGGTCGAACCCGCCGAGGCCGCCGAGCTGGTGGAGTCGGGCGGCGCGGAGGCCGGGCTGCTGCGGATGCCGGTGGACAAGACACGGTTCAACGCGATCCCGCTGTACGCGGAGACGACCGTGGCCGTCGTCCCCAAGGACCACCTGATCACGGCCGCCGACGAGGTGACGCTCGCGGATCTGGCCGACGAGATCGTGCTGCACCCGCTCGACGACACCCTCGGCTGGACGGAGCTGCCGGGCAAGCCCGCGCTGGAGCGGCCGGCCACCACGGCCGATGCCGTCGAGCTGGTGGCGGCGGGCATCGGAGTGCTGGTCGCACCGCAGTCACTCGCGCGGCTGCACCACCGCAAGGACCTCACGTACCGGCCGCTGACCGATGCGCCCGAGTCACAGATGGGCCTGGTGTGGCCGCAAGGGGATACCTCGGATCTGGTCGAGCAGTTCATCGGGATCGTCCGGGGCCGCACGGTCAACAGCTCACGCGGCCAGTCCCCGGCCGAGGTCGAAGCGGCTCGCGGACGGAAGAAGCAGACCAAGGACGGCAAGGGCCGCACCTCGGCGAAGGGCACGTCGGCCAAGGCCGCACCCCGCGGCGGCAAGAACAAAGCACGCACATCCGGCTCCCCGACCGGAGCACGCCGAGGCAAGCCCAAGCGACGGAGCTGACTGCACCGCCAACACCACGCAAGCGAGCTGTACCGGCCCGCAGAGTCCGAGGCCAACAGCCCGCAGAGTCCCCCGTGAAACGGAAGAGACCACCGGCCCGCAGCCGCGCGACGGCGGAAGGGGACGGGTAGGGGTGCCTGTCATACGGGCACCCCCGACGGCCACGGCAACCCTTCGCGGCAACGGCGCCATTGCCCGTATGACAGGTACCCCGGACCGGCACCGACCCCACGACGCAACCGCACGCGCACCCCGGACCCGGGCTCGACCCCACGGCCCCCGACACCCCAGCCCCCAGACACGCAGCCCCCAGACACGCCCCAGGCCGCCCCCGCCCTCGCCGTCACCCCCTGCGCCCACCCCGCAGCTCCAGCCGCTCCCCCACGAACCGCTCCCTGAAGCCCCGGTCGTGCGAGACCACGACAACTGCCCCCGCGTACACGGCGAGCGCCGCCTCCAGGTCCTCGACCAGATCGAGCGCGATGTGGTTGGTCGGCTCGTCGAGCACCAGCACATCCGAGGGCCGCGTCACCAGGATCGCTAGCTGCAGCCGCCGCTGCTGGCCCGCGGACAGGGCCGACACCGGAACATGCAGGTCCTCCTCGCGGAACAGGCCGAGGGAGAGCAGCTCTTCGGCGTACTCCTCGGGCAGCCCCGGCCGTCCGGCCACGAACGCCGCGAGGAGCGGCAGCCGTGTGGTGCGCACCGGCAGCTCCTGCGCCAGGTACCCGATCCGGGCGGAGCGGCGGACCGTTCCCGCGTCCGGCTCCAGGTCGCCGGCGAGGACGCGAAGGAGCGTCGTCTTCCCGGCCCCGTTCTCGCCGGTGACGAGCAGTCGCTGCCCTGGCGTGACAGTCAACGGTCCGTCCAGGAACAGCCGTTCGCCCACGCGTACGTCGTCGCACTCGACCAGGGCACGCGCCGCGGCCGGAGACCCGGCCGCCGCGGGCAGCCCCGCGGTGAACCGCAGCGGCACCGGTGGCGCCGCCACCGGATTCCGCCGCAGCTGCGCGAGGCGCTCACGAACTGCCCGTACCTGCCCGCCGAGCTTCGCCTCATGGGAGCGGCGGTGCTTGCCGAAGCCCTGCCCCGGGTCCTTGCCGGTGCCGGCGAGCCGCCGCCCCGCGGCCTCCAGCAACTCCTCGGTACGGGCGACTTCGTCCAGCCACTCCGCATAGTCCTGCTCCGCACGGCGTCGGGCGGAGGCCTTCGCCGTGCGGTAGCCGGCCCAGCCGTCCCCGTACCGGCGCACGGAGCGCGTATCGCGGTCGACCTCGAGGATCGTGGTGGCGATGCGCTCCAGGAAGCCGCGGTCGTGGGTGACCGCCACGACGGTGCCGCGGTGGGCGCGCAGCTGTTCCTCCAGCCAGCGCACGGCGGTCACGTCGAGGTGGTTGGTCGGCTCGTCGAGGAGCAGCAGTTCGGGGGCGGCGGCCAGGACGCAGGCGAGCGCGAGCCGGGACTGCTCGCCGCCGGAGAGCGAGCCGAGCACGCGGTCGCGGGTGATCCCGGCGAGCCCGAGCCCGTGCAGGGCGGCGTCGACGCGGGCATCGGCGTCGTAGCCGCCGCGCTCCTCGTACGTGATCAACAGCTCGCCGTACGCGGAGAGTTCGGCCTCGGAGGCCTCACCCAGGTTCTCCTCCGCCGTACGGAGGTCGCGCTCCATGGCGCGCAGCTCGGCGAGGGCGAGGTCGACGGCGTCCTGGACCGTGCAGTCCGGGTCGAGGTCGAGGGTCTGGGCGAGATGGCCGGTGCCGCCGGGGAAGCTGACGGTGATCTCGCCGGAGTCCGGCTTCTCGGCAGCGGCGAGGAGTTTCAGGAGGGTGGACTTGCCGGAGCCGTTCTCGCCGATGACGGCGGCCTTCTCGCCCGGACGGACGGTGAAGGTGACCTGGTCGAGGACGGTCCTGGTGCCGTACGACTTGGTGACGTCCTTGACGGACAGCTGCGCCACGGCAGCGGGCATGGCGGTATGAGCGCGGTCGCGCATGGTTCTTTCCCTGGATACGAGGGTCTACGGGCAGCAGAAACGGCGGCGTGGGCCGTGCCCGGACTCAGAGAAAGAAGTAGTGACGCATGCCGCCACCATACAAGACGGCCCGTCTCGTCTCAAGCCGACCGGGAAAGCCGGCGAGAACGCGGAGCGCGCCACGGCCCGGGGGGGAGGCCGCCCGGGGGGGGGCCCGGGGGGCGGCGAGCGTTACGCCAGCGTGCCCAGCGTCTCGTTCAGCGTCGCGGACGGACGCATCACCGCGGACGCCTTGGCGGCGTCCGGCTGGTAGTAGCCGCCGATGTCGGCCGGGCTGCCCTGGACGGCGAGCAGCTCGTCGACGATCTTCTGCTCGTTCGCCGTCAGCGACTCGGCGAGGGCCGCGAAGTCCTTCGCCAGGTCCGCGTCGGCCGTCTGCTTCGCCAGCTCCTGGGCCCAGTACAGGGCCAGGTAGAAGTGCGAGCCGCGGTTGTCGATGCCGCCGACGCGACGGGTCGGGGACTTGTCCTGCTCCAGGAACGTGGCCGTCGCGCGGTCCAGGGTGTCCGCGAGGACCTGCGCGCGGGCGTTGTTCGTGGTGGTCGCGAGGTGCTCGAAGGAGACCGCGAGCGCGAGGAACTCACCGAGCGAGTCCCAGCGCAGGTAGTTCTCCTTGACCAGCTGCTGGACGTGCTTCGGGGCGGAGCCGCCGGCGCCCGTCTCGGAGGGGGCGGCGCCGTTCCTCAGCGGGGCGACGGGGGGCATCTTTGCGCTGGTGCCGGGCGAGGATCGGGAACAGGTCCGTGAGGTAGTCACGGAGCACGTTGCCGGTGACCGAGATGGTGTTCTCGCCGCGGCGGATGCGCTCGAGCGAGAACGCGGTGGCCTCGACCGGGGACATGATCTCGATCTGCAGACCCGAAGTGTCGTGGTCCGCAAGGTACTTCTTGACCTTCTCGATGAGCACCGCGTCATGCGCGCGCTCCGAGTCCAGCCAGAACACGGCCGGGTCGCCGGTGGCGCGGGCGCGCGTGACGGCGAGCTTGACCCAGTCCTGGATCGGGGCGTCCTTGGTCTGGCAGGCCCGGAAGATGTCGCCCTCGGCGACCTCCTGCTCCAGGACCACGTTGCCCGCGGTGTCGACGAGACGGACGGTGCCGGCCGCGGCGACCTCGAAGGTCTTGTCGTGGGAGCCGTACTCCTCGGCCTTCTGCGCCATCAGGCCGACGTTCGGTACGGAGCCCATGGTCGACGGGTCGTACGCGCCGTTGGCACGGCAGTCGTCGATGACGACCTGGTAGATGCCGGCGTAGGAGCTGTCCGGCAGGACCGCGAGGGTGTCGGCCTCCTGGCCGTCCGGGCCCCACATGTGGCCGGAGGTGCGGATCATGGCCGGCATCGAGGCGTCGACGATGACGTCGGACGGCACGTGCAGGTTGGTGATGCCCTTGTCGGAGTCGACCATCGCGAGCTCGGGGCCCTCGGCGAGCTCGGCCTCGAAGGAGGCCTTGATCTCGTCGCCGAGTCCGTGCGGGATGGTCTCCAGGCCCTTGAGGATGCCGCCGAGACCGTCGTTCGGGGAGAGGCCGGCGCCGGCCAGGACCTCGCCGTACTGCTTGAAGGTCTTCGGGAAGAAGGCGCGCACCGCGTGGCCGAAGACGATCGGGTCGGAGACCTTCATCATCGTGGCCTTGAGGTGCAGCGAGAACAGCACGCCCTCGGCCTTGGCACGCGCGATCTGCTCACCGAGGAAGGTGCGCAGTGCGGCGACGTGCATCACGGAGGCGTCGACGACCTCGCCCGCGAGGACCGGGACGGACTCGCGCAGAACGGTCGTGGTGCCGTCGGCGGCCACGTGCTCGATGCGCAGGGCGCCGGCCTCGGCGATGACGGCCGACTTCTCGCTGGAGCGGAAGTCGTCGGCGGTCATGTGCGCCACGTTCGTCTTGGACTCGGGGGTCCAGGCGCCCATGCGGTGCGGGTGGTTCTTGGCGTAGTTCTTGACCGAGGCGGGGGCGCGGCGGTCCGAGTTGCCCTCACGCAGGACCGGGTTGACGGCCGAGCCCTTGACCTTGTCGTAGCGGGCGCGGATCTCGCGCTCCTCGTCCGTCTTCGGGGCGTCCGGGTACGCGGGAAGCGCGTATCCCTGGCCCTGCAGCTCGGCGACGGCGGCCTTGAGCTGCGGGATCGAGGCCGAGATGTTCGGCAGCTTGATGATGTTGGCCTCGGGCGTCTTGGCCAGCTCGCCCAGCTCCGCGAGGGCGTCCGGGATCCGCTGGCCCTCCTCGAGGTACTCGGGGAACTGCGAGATGATCCGCCCGGCCAGCGAGATGTCACGGGTCTCGACACTGACGCCGGCCGTCGAGGCGTACGCCTGGATCACCGGCAGGAACGAATGGGTCGCCAGGGCCGGGGCCTCGTCAGTGTGCGTATAGATGATGGTCGAGTCAGTCACCGGGTGCTCCGCTCCACGTCTGCATAGCGTCGTCTGCTTGCGTCGTCGGTCGAGATTACTCGACATCAAGATATCTCCTTCGACCCCGGGTTCCGAAAGGGCCTCCTCGGCCCGAAGCGAACATTCGTCCGCGCACCCCTGTCGCGGCGCCCGGCACGGACCTAGGCTGACGATCATGGTTCTCACCCTCAGCGCGGCGGCCCGACGGCTTCTCGAAGCTCCGAATCCCGCGATCCTGGCCACGATCAACCCCGACGGCAGCCCGCAGACCTCGCCCGTCTGGGTGGGCCTCGACGGTGACGACCTCGTGATCGCCTCGCAGGCGGGGCGGCGCAAGGACAAGAACCTGCGGCGTGATCCGCGCGTGAGCCTCACCGTGTACGACGCCGCCGATCCACAGCGGTACATCGAGGTCCGCGGTACGGCCGCGATCTCCGAGGACGTCGGCCGCCGGCTCACCATCGAGCTCGACGAACAGTACGAGGGGCCCGGTGCGGGCGACTGGGCGCTGAAGCTGGGGCCCGAGGTGGTACGGATCGTCATCCGGATCACGCCCGAGCGGGTGGTGGGCACGGCCGCGAACTGAACGGCCCGAACTGAACGGCCCGGCCCGGAAGGGCCGACCTGGACGGGCCGACCTGAACGGTCCGGCCCGGACGGCCCCGGGTGACGGCCGCGGCCGCCGTCACCCTGCCGCGCCGGCCGCTTCCCGGATACGGCTCCAGAGCGCGGCGAACAGCTCGGCCGCCTCGCCGGCCCGCGCGAATTCCGGGTCCGCGACGAGCCGTACCACCTTGGGCGCGCGGCGCTCGTTCGCCCGCAGCACCTCGGCGTCCGGGCCGCGCAGCTCGTAGGCGCTCCGCAGGAACAGGAGTGCGGAACTCACCGCCCAGACCGGCGAGTTGAGCGGCTGCCCCGGCGATACGGGCAGTTCACCGGCGACGGCCCAGGGATCACGCGCCACGTACCGCACGGTGCCGACACCGGTGAATTCAGCGGCCGCCGTGCACATCGCGCACGGCTCGAGGCTGGACCAGAGCGTGTGCGTGGCGAGGTCCCATTCCGTACGCGCCCGGGCCAGGGCGTTCGTCTCGGCGTGGGCGAGCGGAGTCCCCTGCAGGGGATCGGTGCCGCCCGGCGGGTCGTACGCGCGATTGCGGCCCTCGGCGACGATGGCGCCGGCGGCGTCGGTGAGCACCGCACCGCAGGCGAGGCCCCCGCCGCGCAGGGAGGTGTGGGCAAGTTCGAGGCAGCGGCGTGCCGCCGGATCGAGGGCCTGCCATGCGGTCGTGAAGTCATCGGCCATGGCGCGATCCTAGGGAGCGTCGCGGCGCGGTCAGGCCGCCCGCCCCGCGAGACGCAGGCTCCAGCGTCCCGCCTGGCCGGTGACGGTGACCGTCGAGAGCGGGGGCACGTCGATGTTCCAGTACGTCGCCGGGGGCGCCTTGAGGGCGTAGACCAGGGCCGCGCGGACCACCCCGGGCTCGGCCACGGCGACGATGCTCGAGCCGTCGCCGACCGGGCGGGTGTCCAGCCAGCGGCCCACCCGGGAGATGAACGCGAGCAGCGATTCGCCGCCGTGCGGAGCCGAGCGCGGGTCGCCCAGCCAGGCGTCCACCGCGGCCGGTTCACGTGCCGTGACCTCGGAGAGTGTGCGGCCGCGCCAGCGGCCCATGTCGCAGTCGCTGAGCATGGGCTGCGCCATCGGCGCAAAGCCCAGTGCGTCGCCGGTCGCCCGGCTCCGCGGCGTGGGAGAGCAGTAGCGCAGCTCGGCCCGCCCGTACGGCACCAGGGTGTGCGCCGCGAGCTGCAGCTCATGCCAGCCGGCCTGGTCGAGCGGCCGGTCGTCGTCGAAGCGCTCGGTGAGCAGCGAGGAGCTGCGTGCGGCGGCGATCAGCGTGACCCGAACATGCATGCGGCGATGTTGGAACGCGCCGCTCCGCAGGTCAAGAGCCACCCGCCCGAGATCAGGGCTGCTGCAGCTGCAGCGCCATCCAGTGTTCGGGGTGCTCGAGCGGCGCGAAGCCCTGTTTCGCGTACACCCCGTGCGCGTCGTGGGTGGCGAGCAGGATGCGACGAAGCCCACACGGTTCGAGCTCCTCGCGTACGGCGGCGACCAGGGCCACACCGACACCCTTGCCGCGTACGGCACGATCCACGTACACATCGCAGAGCCACGCGAACGTGGAGCGATCCGTGATGACCCGGGCGTACGCCACCTGTTCACCGGAAACCGGGTCGTACACCCCGAAGTTGAGCGACCCGGCCATGGCCTGGTCCTGCTTCTCGCGGCTGCGTCCGAGCGCCCAGTACGCATCGGTGGAGAGCCAGTGGTGGATCCTGGCGGGGTCGAGGCGCGAGGGGTCGGTGGAGATCACGTAGTCGGTCATGGGCACGAGGTTCGCATCAGGGCACGCGCGGACGCGAGTCGATTTGCCCGGCTGCCGGTCACCCTCCGGTCACCTCGTCCCATGCGGTACGCAGCCTCCGTACGCCCTCCGTGATCTCCGCCGGGCCCGCAAGCCCCGCGAAGCTCAACCGGACATGTCCGGCCGGGGGTTCGGCACTGAAATAGGGCCGGCCCGGGGTGATCGCGACGCCCGCGCGCACAGCCGCGGAGGCGAGCGCGGACTCGACGGAGACCCCGCCCCGGCCGTAGGCGCCGTCGGGCAGGCGCAGCCAGAGGTGGTAGCCGCCGGACGGGATGTGCGGCAGGGCCAGTTCGGGCAGCTCGCGCAGGAGCGCCGTGGCCATCTGGTCCCTGCGGGTGCGCAACTCCGTGGCGACGGTGCGCAGATGGCGGGTCCAGGCGGGTGCGCCGACCAATTCGAGGGTGGCTTCCTGGAGCGGGCGAGGGACGAAGAAGTGATCGACGATCTGGATGGCGCGCAGCCGCTCGAGGACCGGGCCGCGGGCCACGAGCGCGGCCACGCGCAAGGACGGCGAGGTCGCCTTGGTCAGGGAGCAGACGTGGACTACCACGCCGTCGGGGTCGGAGGCGATCATCGGCGGCGCGAGCGGACCGCTGTCGTCGTGGGCGAGCAGCCGGACGAAATCGTCCTCGACGACGAATGCTCCGAACTCCCTTGCAATACGCACCACTTCGGGCCTTCTGGCCGCCGAGAGCACCGCACCCGTCGGGTTCTGGAACAGCGGCTGGCAGACGAACAGCTTGGCCCCCGTCGCCCGGAACGCGTCCGCGAGCAGCTCGGGCCGCACCCCGTCGGTGTCCACCGGCACCGGCACAGGGCGCAGCCCGGCGGCGCGGGCGATGGCGATCAGACCGGGGTACGTGGGCGACTCCACCAGAACCGGGGTGCCGGGCGCGGCGAGCGCGCGCAGCGCGGTGGTGAGCGCGGTCTGGCCGCCGGAGGTGATCAGCACGTCGGAAGGGGTGACGGCACCGCCGCAGCCGCGCGCGAACCAGTCCCTCAGCTCGGGCAGCCCGTCCATGGGCGGCCGCCCCCAGGCGCCGGGGCGGCGTCCGGCACGGCCGAGAGCGGCGGCGAGCGCCTGTTCCGGCTGGAGCGAGGGGTGCAGATAGCCGCTGTTGAACTCGATGACCCCGGTGGGCGGTTGCGCCAGACAGGCCAGCACTCCGGAGGCGTCCACGGCCCGCGGCTCGGCGGCCGCCTGTGCGCTGAGGGTGACCTCCTGCCAGGAGGTGTCACCCACCGGTTCGACAGCGGTACGCATCTGTGCGCGGTACGCACCCGCGCCCGGCCGCGTCACCACCAGGCCTTCGGCCGCCAGCTGCGCCAGCGCCCGGGAGACGGTCACCGGGCTCACGCGGTAGCGCTCGACCAGCATCCGGCTGGACGGGAGCTTTCCACCAGGTGAGTAGCGATGAAGCTCGCCACGCAGGCTATTCGCCAATTCCCCCACACTGCTACGCTCTTGCATGACAGCACAGGATAGCGCTACTCGCCCGACCACGATAGCGGTCGGCACCCCCGTCACCGTCCCGAGCACCGGCTGCGACTCCACCCGCACGGGAATCCTCCTGGCCGCCGCCGGCGTGACCGCCTTCTCGCTGACGTTCCCCGCCACGGCATGGGGACTTGACGGCTTCGGCCCCTGGTCGCTGGTCTCCGTGCGGATGGCGCTCGCGGGACTGATCGCCGGCGGCTGTCTGCTCGCCCTGCGCATCAAGCCGCCGGCCCGCGAGCACTGGGGTTCCCTGGCTGTCGTCGCGGCCGGTGTCGTGATCGGTTTCCCGCTGCTCACCACGCTCGCCCTGCAGACCTCCACGACCTCGCACGCCGCGGTCGTCGTCGGCCTGCTGCCGCTCACCACCGCCGCGCTGTCCGCGCTGCGCACGGGAGTTCGCCCCTCGCGCACCTTCTGGACGGCGGCCTGCCTCGGGGCCGCCGCGGTCATCGCTTTCACCGTGCAGCAGAGCGGCGGCGCCCTGACCACCGCCGATCTCTACCTGTTCGGCGCCCTGTTGATCTGCGCCGCCGGGTACACCGAAGGCGGCAGGCTGGCCAGGGTGATGCCGGGCTGGCACGTCATCGGCTGGGCCCTGGTGGCCTGTCTGCCGCTCGCGCTCCCCGCGTCCGCGGTGGCTCTCGCGCACGAGCCCTGGGAGTTGACGGCGAAGGCCGTGACCGGCCTGCTGTGGGTGGCGGTGGGTTCGCAGTTCGTCGGCCTGGTCGTCTGGTACCGGGGCATGGCGGCGATCGGCATCCCCAAGGCCAGCCAGCTCCAGCTCGCGCAGCCCCTGCTCACCCTGGTGTGGTCGGTCTCCCTGCTCGGCGAGAGCATGACGGCCGCCGCGCCGCTGACCGCCGTGGCGGTGCTGATCTGCATCGCGGTGACCCAGCGGGCCCGCGGCTGAAGCGGGGCGGGCCGACCGAGCCGCAGGGGCACGCCGGCCCGCCCGCCCAGGGGCTCCCCGCCGGCCCGCACAAGGACTCCGGCCGATCCGCACAGGGTCCCAACTGCCGCCACCCGCCGTACACTTGCCGCCACGGATCGCAACTCCCCGGCAGGCCAAGGAGGTCACTCCCGATGCACGCAAGTGTGGGCGACACGCTGCTGGTGCACGGCAGGGTCGTCGGGCAGCAGGACCGTGTCGCGGAGGTCATCGAGGTGCTCGGCCCGGACGGCACTCCCCCGTTCAGGGTCCGCTTCGAGGACGGTCACGAGACGCTGATGTCGCCGGGCCCCGACACCGTCGTACGGCACAGGACCCGCGACTGAACACCCCTCAGCGCAGCGTGTAGTGGTCGGCCACGACCCGCGTCATCGCCCCGATCGGGTCGGCCGCCACCTCACGCGCCGCGAAGTACACATGCCCGCGCACCTGCCGGTACTTGCCGGCGTACGACAGATGCCGGGACAGCTCGGCGGGGTCCTGCCAGGGCGCGGGCTGCGCGGGATCGCCTGCCTTGTAGAGGGCCTCGCCGAGATACAGATCGACGTCCGTGCCGGCGACCGTCTCGGCCCACCACGGCACGAGCTTGGCGTAGTCGGCGGGTGCGAAGCCCATGTTCCAGTACAGCTGGGGCACGACATAGTCGATCCAGTCGCGCCTGATCCACTTGCGGACGTCGGCATGCAGGTCGTCGTAGGTCTGCACGCCCGCGGTGGTCTCCGAGCCCAGCGGATCCGTCGCTTTGTTGCGCCACACCCCGAACGGGCTGATCCCGAACTGCACGCCCTTGCGCGCCTTCGGGATCGCGGCGGCCATCCCTCGCACCAGCTGATCGGTGTTGTCCCGGCGCCAGGCCGCACGGTCCGCGAAGCCCGCGCCGTAGCGCTCATAGGCCGCGTCGTCGTCGAAGACCTGGCCCGCGACCGGATACGGATAGAAGTAGTCGTCCCAGTGCACGGCGTCGATGGGGTATTTGCGTACCGCATCGAGCATCGCCCGCATCACGAACTCGCGGACCTCGGGCAGCCCCGGGTTGTAGTAGAGCTTCCCGCCGTAGGTGACGAGCCAGTCCGGGTTGCTGCGCGCGGGGTGGTCGGGCGAGAGCCGGGACGGGTCGGCGTGGCCCGCGACGCGGTACGGGTTGAACCAGGCGTGCAGTTCGAGGCCGCGCTTGTGGGCCTCGTCGACGGCGGTGCCCAGCGGGTCCCAGCCGGGGTCCTGGCCCTGGACTCCGGTGAGGTACGCCGACCACGGTTCGTAGTCGGAGGGCCACAACGCGTCCGCCGTGGGCCGTACCTGGAGGATCACGGTGTTCAGCCGTCGGCGTACCGCGGTGTCGAGATGCGCGAGCAGCTCGGCGCGCTGGGTCTCGGCGGGCAGTGCGGGCTTCGAGGGCCAGTCGCGGTTGGCGACGCTCGCGATCCACATCCCGCGAAAGGCCGTATTGCGGGGCCGGCGGCGCTTCTCGACCGCGACATCGGCCGCTGCGGCGTCCCCGGTGAGCCCCGCTCCGAAGAGTGCCGCGGCACCCGCCACCGTGAAACTCCTGCGCGTCATACGCAATGTATGCCACCTCTAATATCGAATTGTTCGCTATGCCCGGAAGTACCGGACAGCACCTGTTGTCCCGTGGGACGTGCCACAGCATGCCGCCCCGGCCGACTGTGCACCAGTGAACGCGGAGTAACGTCGGTACATCGGGGCAGGCGCCGAACATCCATCGGGACCCTGCCGACCCGGAGCACGAAAGGGACGATGTGACAGACGTTGCATTGGGCACGGGCGACATCGCGCGCGTCGGAGTCGTCGGCTGCGGCCAGATGGGAGCGGGCATCGCGGAGGTCTGCGCCCGCGCCGGCCTGGAGGTCAAGGTCGCCGAGACCACCGGCGAGGCCCTGGAGATCGGCCGCACCCGGCTGCACAACTCCCTCGCGAAGGCCGCCGAACGCGGCAAGATCAGCGAGGAGGAGCGGGACGCCACACTGGCGCGCCTGACCTTCACCACGGATCTCGGCGAATTCGCCGACCGTGACCTCGTGATCGAGGCCGTGGTGGAGAACGAGCTGGTGAAGACGGAGATCTTCCAGGTGCTCGACCAGGTGGTGACCCGCCCCGACGCGATCCTCGCCTCGAACACCTCCTCCATCCCGCTGGTGAAGCTCGCCGTCGCGACCTCGCGCCCCGACCAGGTCATCGGCATCCACTTCTTCAACCCGGCGCCGGTGCAGCAGCTCGTCGAGCTGATCCCCGCGCTCACCACCTCCGAGGGCACGCTCGCGCGCGCCCAGGTCGCGGTGGAGAAGGTGCTGGGCAAGCACGCCATCCGCGCCCAGGACCGCTCGGGCTTCGTGGTCAACGCGCTGCTCATCCCGTATCTGCTCTCCGCGATCCGGATGTTCGAGTCGGGCATCGCCAGCCGCGAGGACATCGACAACGGCATGGAGATGGGCTGCGCCCACCCGATGGGACCGCTGAAGCTGGCGGACCTGATCGGCCTGGACACGGTCCACTCGGTCGCGGACTCGATGTACGCCGAGTACAAGGAGCCCTTGTACGCCGCTCCCCCGCTGCTCCAGCGAATGGTCGACGCGGGCCGCCTCGGCCGGAAGTCGGGCTCCGGGTTCTACACGTACTGATCCTGTACGCGCTGATCCCGTACGCACTGATTCCGTACGTACTGATCCGGTACGCCGCACTGGGGCCGCTGTCCGTCACGGGCAGCGGCCCCCGCGCGTTCCGCGTGATCATGGTCGCCGTACGCGAGCCGTCGGCCGGCGGGCGGACGGTGCTGCAACCGGCCAACTCCCCGCCCGCATAGGCCACTTCCAGATGGTGACGGACCGCCCGGTCCCGCGCGTCGGCCAGGGACAGCGGGTGTGCGGGAATGACGGTGTTGTGCACCCGGCGCCAGTCGGCGAGTGCGGCATCATGCACGGGCTTCTCGATACGCAGGTCTGACATGTCTGCACCCAAGCCGCCCCACCGATCTTGCGTCAGCCCAGATTTCTCCCGTCCACCGCAGGCACCCCCGACATCCCCCACACCCCTGCCTCCCCTGCCGATTCGGCCACTCTCCGTATCCTTCCGGCCAGATTCACGCCCCGACCCCCGGCTGGAAGGGGTTCTGCGGAAGCCGGGCCCGAAGGGTTCGCACCGGTGTGAAAGCAGGTCCCGCATATGCCCCGCGCACACGCTCCCGCGCCCCTCACCAGGCCGCTTTACTGTCCGTGCGCAGAACAGGGATGGCTGCGCACGGACAAGTTTCAGCCACGTACGCCCCAGGAAGGAGCAGACCCGTGAGCCCCGACCCCGAGCATCCCGTGATCCAGGAAGAACACGCAGAGTTGCGCCGCAGCCTGGATGTGGGACTCGCCCGTATCGAAGGCCACTTGGCGCTGCTGACCCAGCGCGACGAACACAGCGCCAAGGAACTCGACGATCTCACCACCCGTATCACCGCACTCGAGCACAACCGCTGGCCCTTGCCCACCGTCGCGACACTGACCGCGATCGGCGCCTTGGTGGTGGCTGTGTGGCAGGCGCTCGGGCGGTGACCGGGATCATCCGGACCCAGGAGATCACCCGAGTCGCAGGTGGTGCAGCATCAACAGCGCGGCCGTCATGTTGGCCGCCGGCACCTCCCCCCGCGCCACCATGTCGGGGACGAGTTTGAGGGGCACCCACTCGCGTCGCGACGACTCGAAGTCGTCCACGGGATGGCCCGTATACGTCCCCTCGTCCGCCCAGTAGATGTGATGCCGGGCGTCGGTGAGGCCGTTGGAGGGTTCCACACTGAGCAGATGCTGGAGGGGGCCGGGCCGCCACCCGGTCTCCTCTTCCAGCTCACGGGCCGCCGCGACCGCGATGTCCTCACCGTCCTCGACGACCCCCGCGGCCAGCTCCCAGCCCCAGCTGTCGGTGATGAAACGGTGCCGCCACAGCAGCAGGACTTCATTGGCCTCGTTGACCACCGTGGCGACGGCCACGGGACGCATCCGGATCAGGAAGTGATCGAGATGCTTCCCGTTCGGCAGCTCCACATCCGCCAAGTTCACCTGGAACCAGCGGTTTCGATACACATTTTTTTCGCATAGGTTCGTCCACTGCACGGTTCTGCCACCTTCCGCCGAGATAGATGGCAATATCGCACGCACCCTTGCAGCAGGCCCCCAGGGTCACAGCGGTACGCGCAGCGCCCCGTCGATGAGTGCGGCAGCTTCTTCGGTGCCGGAACATCCACTGCGTACGAGGTGCTCGCGCACCGCACGCAGCCGGTCGCGGAGCCGCTGGGACTCCATCCCCCGTGCCTGCCGGGCCATTTCGACGGCCGATGCGACCGCCGACTCCGCCTCACCGCGCCGCAGCTCGATCTGGCTGAGCACCGCGAGACGGTGCACCCGCCCGCGGTCATGGGCCGGGGTGTCCACGGCCGCGGCCGAGTGCATCCGGGCCGCCGCGAGATCACCGAGACTGAGCAGGGCCTCCGCCACCTGTACGTTCACCAGGCCCGGCTGCACATAGCCGGTCTCGGCGGGTTCATGGCCCGGATGGATCCGGTCGGCGGCCGATTCCGCCCGCCGGATGCAGAACAACGCGCTGCTGCCGTCCCCGAGATGGGCGTACGCCTTGGCCTGCATGGCGTAGAGATCGGCGGCGAGCGCGGGCGTGATGTGCCGCCCGGCGGCCCTCAGGGCGGCCTCCGCGAACGCGACGGCCTGCCGGTATTCGCAGATGAACAGCGACTGGTTGACAAGGAGCGCTATCACATACGCACCAAGTCCCCTGTCCCCGCTCGCCTTCGCGAGCCGGAGCGCCTGGTGGAAGTAGCGCTGCGCCAGTCCGTGGGCGTCGGAGTCGTACGCGCAGATACCGGCGATCGCCACCAACCCACCGGTCGCTCTGTGCAGTTGACGCCCGGTCGCATCCGTATAGCTGCCACGCAGCAGAGGGGCGGCCTCGGCGTTGAGGAAGCCCACGATGCGTGCGCGGGTCGCCACCCCTCCCGTCTTGCGGTACATCTGCTCGTAGTGCGCACGGGCCGAACTCAGCATCGCGATATCGGACTTGCTGACCTGATGCCGTCCGCCGCGCGAGACATCGACGTCCTCCGGCGGGTTCTCCCACTCCCAGACCGGCATCACGGCCGGCGTGCCGGTCACCGCGGCCGCGCCGAGCACATGGGGGCGCTGCTGCATATCGGACCGCCATAAGGCGGTGGCCCGTTCCACGAACCCGGACAGCGACGTCGCGGCCACACTCGCCTGCTGCCCGGGGACCCCCAGACCGATGTCGTCGAGCGTCACCGGGCGCTGCAGCCGGGCCGCGAGTACTTCGCAGATCAGGTCGGGCACCTGGCCGCGCGGCCGCTGGCCCTTCAACCAGCGGGCCACGGCGGTGTGTTCGTAGCGCAGCGCGAGACCCCGGGCTTTGCCGGCCTGGTTCACATGGGCGGCGAGGCCCGCATGGGAGATTCCGGCCTCGTCGAGTATCGCGTCGAGCAGGGTGTTGGGCTGCATCAGGCCCTCCGGTGGCTCGGTGCCGCCCAGAGTAGTCGAGCGGCTTTCACACGGGGTGCGAAACAAGTGCCCACAGTGACGGGGCGTGCACTCTGCCGTACCGGGGGCGGCGGCCGGTTGGATATATGCGTCCGGACCCCCTGGACCGGACACCTTCTGGCCTCGCCAGAGGCGGCCGGGCCGCCGGCTCCCCCTCGTACAGTGCGGCGGCCCATACCGCGCCGCTCACCTCGTCCGCCTGCCGGACTCTCCGCGGCGAGGTGGGCGGCGCCGGCCGGGCCCGTGGTCCAACCCTCCCTCGTACGGGGGTGGTTCGCGCGACGGGGGATCGGGGGCCTCCTTG
>NZ_JAEIMH010000122.1:0-19886 GCF_016464295.1 Streptomyces sp. N35
CTGCGCCTGGCCCGCTACGGCGTCCCGCTCGCCGAGACCGCCCCGGCCGGCCTCGCCGCCGCCGGCATCGAGCCACCGCAACTGCCGTCGTCCACACCCCAGTTGGAGGCCCCGCAGGCCCCTTCCGTGGAGCAGCCGGTGGAGATCCCGCAGGAGTGGCCGACGAACCACGACAGCCCGTGGTTCGCATCGCCGCAGCAGCCGGGACAGGGCCAGCAGGCGCACGAGACGTACGAACAGCAGACGTACGAACAGCAGGCATACGAACAGCAGGCATACGAGCAACAGACGTACGCGCAGCAGGTGCCGCAGCCCCAACCGCAGCCGGGACAGCAGCAGTACGAGCGCACCTACTCCCCCGAGCCCCCGTACGAGGAGTGGTACGAGGAGCAGCCGGCCGAGGCGTTCGACAGTTCGCAGACCGGCGAGTTCCGCATCCCCGCGGGCCCGAACCGCACGCGCGCGCTGAACATCCCGGGCCAGCGGCAGGAGCAACTGCCGTCCGAGGAACCGGTCCTGGCGGACCCGTCCGCCGAGGCCGACGTGGAGGAGGCCCCGGCCCCGGCCGGCCTGCCGGACGACGTGACCCGCGAGGAGGCGTACTTCACGGCGTTCCGCAAGTACGTCAGCGAACACGGCGACTTCCCGAACGCCCGCCAGTTCGGCATCTATCTGCAGGACCTGTACGGCGTGAAGGGCCGCAGCGGCGGCCCGCTCACGGAGTCGACACTGCGCCCGTTCATACGGGACTTCCGTGCGCGCTACCAGCAGGAGCTGGACTCGGAGGAGTACATCGCCTGACGCGGCCCGACTTCTCTCCCCAACGAAAACGGCGCCCGCCCAAAAGGAGGCGCCCGCCGCGGGGGGGGCCGGGCCCCGGCCGGCTGGCCCCCCCCCCCCCCCCCCCCCCCCCCCCACAGACGCCGCCCCCACCAAGAGGCCCGCCCCCGTCGACGTGAGCGTCAGGCCCCGAGCAGCTTGCGCACCCGCTCCGCCCCCACCGCGAGCAGCAGCGTGGGCAGCCGCGGCCCCGTGTCACGCCCGACCAGCAGGTGGTACAGGAGCGCGAAGAACGACCGCTGGGCCGTCTTGATCTCCGGCGGCAGCTCCTTCGGCCCGGCGTCCGCCGAGAACCCGGCCTGCACCTTCGGCACCCCGTACACAAGGTGCGTCAGACCGTCGAGCGACCAGTGCTCGTCGAGCCCGTCGAGCAGCAGCCGCAGCGACTCGCGCCCCTGCTCGTCCAGCCCCCCCAGGGCCTCCGCATCCGGCTCGGTCCGCACGATGGTGCGCGACTCCGCGGGTACGTACTTGGCGATCCAGGTCTCCGCCTTGTCGAGCCGCGGACGCACGGCCGCCAGGTCGGTGACCGGGTTGGCCGGGTCGAGCTCGGACAGGATGCGCTGGGTCTGCTCGGGGTCGCCCGCGGCCACATCGGCGACCGAGGCGAGCGTGCCGTACTGCAACGGCCGCTCGGTACGCGGCAGTTCACCCGCGGCGGTACGGGCCGCACGGCTGTACGCGGCCGCGTCGGCCGGCAGCGCGGAGCCGTCGGCGACCTTGGTCTCCAGCTTGTCCCACTCGTTGTACAGCCGCTGGATCTCCTGGTCGAAGGCGATCTTGAACGACTGGTTGGGGCGGCGGCGGGCGTAGAGCCAGCGCAGGATCTGCGGCTCCATGATCTCCAGCGCGTCGGCCGGGGTGGGCACCCCGCCCTTCGAGGAGGACATCTTCGCCATGCCGGAGATCCCGACGAACGCGTACATCGGACCGATCGGCTGCTTGCCGCCGAACAGCGTCACGATCTGCCCGCCGACCTGGAACGAGGACCCCGGCGACGAGTGGTCCACACCCGACGGCTCGAAGATCACGCCCTCGTACGCCCAGCGCATCGGCCAGTCGACCTTCCAGACCAGCTTGCCGCGGTTGAACTCGGAGAGCCGGACCGTCTCGGTGAAGGCGCACTCGGTGCAGACGTATGTCAGCTCGGTGGTGTCGTCGTCATAGGACGTGACCGTGGTCAGGTCCTTGCCGCAGCCACCGCAGAACGGCTTGTACGGGAAGTAGCCCGCGCCCGATCCGCTGCCGTCGTCCTCACCGGCGGCGCCCGAACCCTCGGCGGCCTCCAGCTCGGCCTCGTCGAGAGGCTTCTGGGACTGCTTGGCCGGGGCCTTCTTCGTCCGGTACTGGGCGAGGATCGCGTCGATGTCACCGCGGTGCTTCATCGCGTGCAGGATCTGCTCGCGGTAGACACCGGAGGTGTACTGCGCGGTCTGGCTGATCCCGTCGAACTCCACGCCGAGGTCGCCGAGCGAGGCCACCATGGCGGCCTTGAAGTGCTCGGCCCAGTTCGGGTGCTCCGAGCCCTTCGGCGCCGGGACGGCGGTCAGGGGCTTGCCGATGTGCTCGGCCCAGGACCCGTCGACCCCGGGGACACCGTTCGGCACCTTGCGGTACCGGTCGTAGTCGTCCCACGAGATCAGGTGCCGTACCTCGTACCCGCGCCGGCGGATCTCGTCGGCGACCAGGTGCGGGGTCATGACCTCGCGCAGGTTGCCCAGGTGGATCGGGCCCGAGGGGGAGAGTCCGGAGGCCACGACGACCGGTTTGCCCGGGGCACGACGCTCCGACTCGGCGATGACGTCGTCCGCGTATCGGGACACCCAGTCCTGGGTGTCCGCGCCTGTGCTCTGGGCCACGATCAGTTGGTCCCTTTCACTCCGGTCGGGTGCGCGACTGCTTCTCCGCGCACGGGCCATTCTCCCAGACTCCGCCCCACCCCTGTCGCGGGCTTTACCGCCGCCGCGCCCACCCGCGCCTGCGGCGCCCTCTAATCCACGCGAGCCCACCACCCACCTCATGGGAGAATTGAGCGCCCGAGCAACCCGACACAGAACGGCACCCCATGGCCCCGGTCACGTCCCTCACCGCAAGCGTTCACGCACGGCTCTCCGACGCCCTGACTTCCGCGCTGCCGGAAGCCGCCGGCGCGGACCCGCTGCTGCGACGCAGCGACCGGGCGGACTACCAGGCCAACGGGATCCTGGCGCTCGCCAAGAAGGCCAAGGCCAACCCCCGGGAGCTGGCCACCCAGGTCGTCGCGAAGATCGAGAGCGGTGACCTGTTCGCGGACGTCGAGGTCTCCGGACCCGGCTTCCTCAACATCACGGTCTCCGACAAGGCGATCATCAAGACCCTCGCCGCCCGGTACGCGGACGCCGACCGGCTCGGCGTGGCCCCGAAGGACACCCCGGGCCTCACGGTGATCGACTACGCGCAGCCGAACGTGGCCAAGGAGATGCACGTCGGCCACCTGCGGTCCGCCGTCATCGGCGACGCCCTGCGCGGCATGCTCGACTTCACCGGCGAGCAGACGGTCGGCCGGCACCACATCGGCGACTGGGGCACCCAGTTCGGCATGCTCATCCAGTACCTGATCGAGCACCCGGGCGAGCTCGCCCCGGCCGACGAGGTCGACGGCGAGCAGGCGATGTCGAACCTGAACCGGGTCTACAAGGCCTCGCGTGCGGTCTTCGACGCGGACGAGGAGTTCAAGGAGCGGGCCCGCAAGCGGGTCGTGGCGCTCCAGTCCGGCGACGAGGAGACCCTGAAGCTCTGGCAGCAGTTCGTGGACGAGTCGAAGGTCTACTTCCACTCGGTCTTCGAGAAGCTGGACATGGAGGTACGGGACGACGAGATCGTCGGCGAGTCCGCGTACAACGATCTGATGCCCGAGACCGCCCGCATGCTGGAGGAGTCCGGTGTCGCGGTCCGCTCGGAGGGCGCGCTCGTCGTGTTCTTCGACGAGATCCGGGGCAAGGACGACCAGCCGGTCCCGCTGATCGTGCAGAAGGCCGACGGCGGCTTCGGCTACGCGGCCTCCGACCTCTCCGCGATCCGCAACCGGGTCTTCGACCTCAAGGCGACCGACCTCATCTACGTCGTGGACGTACGGCAGTCCCTGCACTTCAAGATGGTCTTCGAGACGGCCCGGCGGGCCGGCTGGCTGACCGACGAGGTCACCGCGCACAACATGGGCTACGGCACGGTGCTCGGCGCCGACGGGCGGCCGTTCAAGACCCGTGAGGGCGAGACGGTGAAGCTGGAGGATCTGCTCGACGAGGCGATCTCGCGCGCCGCCGATGTCGTACGGGAGAAGGCCCTGGATCTCACCGAGGAGGAGATCCAGGAGCGGGCGGCGCAGGTCGGTATCGGCGCGGTGAAGTACGCGGACCTGTCGACGTCCCCGAACCGGGACTACAAGTTCGACCTGGACCAGATGGTCTCGCTGAACGGCGACACGTCCGTCTACATCCAGTACGCGTACGCCCGGTGCCAGTCCATCCTGCGCAAGTCCGAGGGCGACACGCCCACTGCGCACCCGGAGCTCGAACTCGCCCCGGCGGAGCGGGCATTGGGTCTGCACCTGGACGCCTTCGGCGCGACGGTCTTCGAGGCTTCGGCGGAGTACGCGCCGCACAAGGTTGCCGCCTACCTGTACCAGTTGGCGTCGCTGTTCACGACGTTCTACGACCAGTGCCCGGTGATCAAGCCGCGCCCCGCCCAGGACGTCGTGGAGAACCGCCTCTTCCTGGTCGACCTGACGGCCCGCACCCTGACCAAGGGCATGGGCCTGCTGGGCATCCGGACACCCGAGAAGCTCTGACCTTCTCCGGTACGTACGAGGAGGGCCCCGCCGGTTCGTTCCGGCGGGGCCCCCCTCCCGGTCACGGCGCGGGCAGCGGGTTGGCCGGGTACGGCCGCAGCACCAGCGAGGTCGTGACCGGGCCGAAGCGCGCGAGGGAGTCCACGACTTCTTCGAGCCGCCCGGCCTGCGGGCAGTGCACGTCGAAGATCAGGCAGTCCTCGCCCGTGACCCGGGCGGTGGACGTGATCTCCTCGGTCCGTGCCGCCAGGTCCAGCGCACGGGCCAGCTGCGCATGCGTCGTCCGCAGCCTGATGACCGCGTGGATGTTGAGGCCCAGCGCCACGGGATCCACGACGGCCCGGTATCCGGTGATCACCCCGCTCTTCTCCAGGCGCTGGATCCGCGCACTGGCCGCGGGCTGCGAGAGCCCGACGCGGCGCCCCACCTCGGCGCCGCTGAGGCGACCCTCGTACTGGAGCAGCGCGAGGATCTCGCGGTCCGTACGGTCGAGTGATTCCATCGTTGCCCCCGCCAGATGCTTTGAGACCACTTGTCAGGCCCCCACCGCACAGTTGCTTCCCCCAAGATCTGCCCCAGGAGCTCCCGGAACCGTACGGGACGACGAGTGAAACGGTGGCAGGCAGTGGTCGCGTACGTCATCATCCCCGGCATCGACGGCTCGGACGAGCAGCACTGGCAGACCCTGTGGGAGCGGGAGTTGGGCAGCTCCGCCGTGCGGATCGCCCCGGCCTCGTGGTCCGCGCCGGTGCTGGCCGACTGGGTCGGCGCCGTACAGACCGCGTACGAGACGGCGTGCGGGCGGTCCATGGACGGCGAGGTGGTCCTCGTGGCCCACAGTCTGGGCTGCTGGGCCGGGGCCCGCCGGGGGCGGCCGCGGCCCGGGGCGGCGGGGGGGCTCCTGGTCGCGCCGCCCGACCCGCGGGGGCCGGCGTTCCCCCGCGAGCCGGCCGCCACGTTCCTCGATCCGGCCGCGCGGCCGCTGTCGTGCCCGGCCCTGGTGGTGGGCAGCGCCGACGATCCGTACTGCACCGCCGAGGCGGCCGCGGGATTCGCGGCCGCCTGGGAGGCGCGGTGGCACCTGGCAGCCCCGGCCGGCCACCTCAACTCCGCGAGCGGCTTGGGGAGTTGGCCGCAAGGCCGCGCACTCCTGAACTCCCTGACGGGGGCGTGAACCCTAGGAGCGACGCAGCGCCCGCCCCAGCCGCTCCACACCCAACGCGATCTCCTGCGGCGAGTGCGTCACGAAGCACAGCCGCATCGTGGACCGGCCGGGCGCGCCCGCGAAGAACGGCGCCCCCGGCACGTACGCCACCTCGTGCTCCACGACCGTACGGAGCAGCCGCGTGGTGTCGTACGCCTCCGGCAGCCGCGCCCACAGGAACATCCCGCCCTCGGGCCGGTTCCACACCGAGCCCTCGGGCAGCGCCGCCGGCAGACCCGCGAGCAGCGCGTCCCGGCGCTCCCGGTAGGCGGCCGCCACCGTGGCCACATGCGCGTCCAGGTCCCGCGTCGCCAAGTACCGTGCCGCGGCAAGCTGGTTGACGGTCGGGGTGTGCAGATCTGCGGCCTGCTTGGCGACCGCGCACGCCCGCAGCACGGCGGCCGGAGCACGCATCCAGCCGAGCCGCATGCCCGGCGCCATGACCTTGGAGAAGCTGCCGAGCAGTACGGTGCGGTCCTCGGCGCCGGGCTGCGCGGCGATCCACGGCACGCGCTCGCCTTCGAAGCGCAGTTCGCCGTACGGGTCGTCCTCGACGATCCACAGCCCGCGCCGCTCGGCGACCGACGCCACGGTGGCACGGCGGCCGGCGGGCAGGGTGCGGCCGGTGGGGTTCTGGAAGGTCGGGATCGTGTACAGGAGCTTCGGACGCTCCCGCGCGACGAGCGCGTCCAGAGCCTCCGGATCGATCCCGTCCTCGTCGCAGTCGACCCCCACCACACGCACGCCGGCGAAGGCGAAGACCTGGAGCGCCGCCAGATAGGTCGGGTTCTCGACGAGCACGGTGTCGCCCGGCTCGAGCAGGGCGGTGGCCAGCAGGGACAGCGCCTGCTGCGAGCCGCTGGTGACCAGCACATCGTCCGCGGTGGTGGGCAGTTGACGCGCGGTGGTGCGCGCGGCGAGCGCCCCGCGCAACGCGGGCTCGCCCTCGGTCGTCGAGTACTGCAGCGCACGGCCCGCGTCCTTGGCCAGCACCTGGGCGTACGCCTCGGCCACGCCCTCGGCGTCGAACAGTTCGGGCGCGGGCAGACCCCCCGCGAAGTTGATCACCTCGGGCCGTGCGGTCACCGCGAGGATGTCCCGTACCGGCGAGCCGCCTACGTTCCGCGCGCGCTCGGCGAGCGGCGGCACGGGGGCACGGACGACGGCGTTCGGCTCGGTGACAGTCACGGCGACGGCTCCTTCGCTATGGACATCGGCAGGCCCAGCGTAGAGAAGGCGTTTGGCATCTACACCTGTCATTCCGCGATCCGGACGGCCCCTTCGCTTCCACGCCCTTCCAAGATCTCTTAGGATCCCGGGCATGACCGCGGACTACCCCTTCATCCACCACGTCACCCTCCTCGTGGCGGACTTCAAGGCGAGCGAGCGCTTCTACGCCGCCGCGCTCGCACCCCTGGACGTCTCCATCGAGGCCCACGAGGGCAACGCGGCAGAGCTCTGGCGCTCCGACGCGGACACCCCGTCCTTCGGCATGTACACCGCTCCTTCGCCCGATGAGGCGACCCGCGGGCTGCACCTGGCCTTCACGGCCCGCAGCCGCGCCGAGGTCGACGCGTTCCACGAGGCGGCGCTGGAGAACGGCGGCACCGAACGCGAAGCCCCGCGCGTCTGGCCCGAGTACCGCGCGTACTGCGCCTTCGTGAACGACCCGGACGGCAACAACATCGAAGCGGTGTACAAGCTGGAGCAGGGCGAGGCGGCATAAGCCGGGAGCGGGCAGACGTAACCGGAACCCGGCGGCCCGTCCGCGCGTCAGATCCGCGGAGGCGAGAGCTATGCGCGCAGGATCACGACGCTACGGACCGGCCGTCGCCGTCGCACTGTCCCTCGCGGCGGCCGGCTGCGCGGCGGAGCCGTCACAGCAGCCCACCGTCCGTACGGACAAGGGCAGTTCGCAGTGCACGGGCCCGCGCGCGGCCGAGTCCACGGATGCCGAGGAGGCCGCGGAGATCGCGGTGGCCCACGTCGACACCGTGGCGCGGCAACGCTTCGCGCATGTCTACACGGGCCTGCGCGTCGACCGGGAATCCCTCGCGCTCGACCTCTACCGCATCCCGGACGCCGCCTTCGATCGCTCCGCCTGCCGCGGCATCCCGTCCAACGTGACGGTCCGGCTGCACGACACCACGGCCTCCCGCACCGCACTGGACGCCCTGGTGGCGCGGATCAGCGACGACATCCCGCGCTGGAAGGGCGAGTTCGACCTCCGCACGATCGCCGCCGCGGAAGAGGGCCACGTGGAAGTCGGCGTGGACAAACCGGAGGTCGCCGAGCCCCTGCTGCGCAAGGCCTACGGCGACCTGGTCAAAGCCACGTACGAGGAACGGCCTCAGCTCAGGCGCAGCTGACGCGCCGCCTCCACCGCCCAGTACGTGAGGATCATGCTCGCGCCCGCCCGCTTGATGCCGGTGAGCGTCTCGAGGATCGCCTTGTCCCGGTCGATCCAGCCCTTCTCGGCCGCGGCCTCGACCATCGCGTACTCACCACTGATCTGGTACGCGGCCACCGGCACGTCCACCGCGTCCGCGACCTTCGCGAGCACATCGAGATACGGTCCGGCCGGCTTGACCATCACCATGTCCGCGCCCTCTTCGAGGTCGAGCGCCAACTCCCGCAGGGATTCCCGGAGGTTGGCCGGGTCCTGCTGGTACGTCTTGCGGTCACCCTTGAGCGAGGAGGCGACGGCCTCGCGGAAGGGACCGTAGAAGGCGGAGGAGTACTTCGCGGTGTACGCGAGGATCGAGACGTCCTCGTGCCCGGTCTGGTCCAACGCGTCGCGGATGACGCCGACTTGGCCGTCCATCATGCCACTGGGGCCGAGCACATGAGCGCCCGCGTCGGCCTGGACCTGCGCCATCTCGGCGTACCGCTCAAGGGTGGCGTCGTTGTCGACCCGCCCCTGGGCGTCGAGCACACCGCAGTGGCCGTGGTCCGTGACCTCGTCGAGGCAGACGTCGGACATGACGATCAACTCGTCGCCGACCTCAGCCCGCACGTCCCGCAGAGCGAGCTGCAGAATCCCGTCCGGGTCCGTGCCCGGCGTACCGACGGCGTCCTTCTTCTCGTCGAGCGGCACACCGAAGAGCATGATCCCGGAAACACCGGCCTCGACGGCCTCGACGGCGGCCTTCTTCAGGGTGTCCCGGGTGTGCTGCACGACTCCCGGCATCGACCCGATGGCAACGGGCTCACTGATCCCCTCACGCACGAACGCGGGCAGGATCAGGTCGGCGGGGTGCACCCGCGTCTCGGCAACCATGCGCCGCATGACGGGAGTTGTACGCAGCCTTCGAGGCCGCGACCCAGGAAACGAACCGTATGAAGACAACTCTCAGCCCTTCATCTTTCAGCCCCTGCGGCGCTTGAGCAGATCCGAACGAAGTTCGGATGCCGGGGTCCGGGGGGAAGCCCCGGTTTCGGGAAGGGGCGGGGTGGGGGAAATCAACCCACCCACCCACAACCCGCACCCAAACTACTGCGTGGCCACGCGCCGCCGCCGAGCACCAGGCCGACGCTCGGACGGCCGCGTCACGGGGTCACCGGCCTCAAGAGCAGCCGCACGCCGAGCCGAACCGAACTCCGCGAGCGCCTCGGCAAGAGCGTGCACCGACGGCTCCGGAGCCATCACATCCACGCGCAGCCCGTGCTCCTCGGCCGTCTTGGCCGTGGCCGGACCGATGCACGCGATCACGGTCACGTTGTGCGGCTTACCGGCGATACCCACCAGGTTCCGCACTGTCGACGACGAGGTGAAGAGCACCGCGTCGAAACCGCCGCCCTTGATCGCCTCACGCGTATCGGCCGGCGGCGGCGAAGCGCGCACGGTCCGGTAGGCGGTGACGTCGTCGACCTCCCAGCCGAGGTCGATCAGACCGGCGACCAGCGTCTCGGTGGCGATATCGGCACGCGGCAGGAAGACACGGTCGATCGGGTCGAAGACCGGGTCGTACGGCGGCCAGTCCTCGAGCAGACCGGCGGCGGACTGCTCACCGGACGGCACCAGATCCGGCTTCACACCGAAGGCGATCAGCGCCTTGGCGGTCTGCTCCCCCACGGCCGCGACCTTGATCCCGGCGAAGGCACGCGCGTCGAGCCCGTACTCCTCGAACTTCTCGCGTACGGCCTTGACCGCGTTCACCGAGGTGAAGGCGATCCACTCGTAGCGCCCGGTGACCAGGCCCTTGACCGCGCGCTCCATCTGCTGCGGGGTGCGCGGCGGTTCGACGGCGATCGTCGGAACCTCGTGCGGCACGGCGCCGTACGAGACGAGCTGGTCGGAGAGCGAAGCCGCCTGCTCCTTGGTCCGCGGCACGAGCACCCGCCAGCCGAACAGCGGCTTGGACTCGAACCACGAGAGCTCTTCACGCCGGGCGGCACTGGAACGCTCACCGACCACGGCTATGACGGGCTGGTGTCCCTCGGGCGAGGGCAGCACCTTGGCCTGCTTGAGCACCTGGGCCACCGAGCCGAGCGTCGCGTTCCAGGTGCGCTGGCGCGTCGTCGTACCGGCGACGGTGACGGTCATCGGGGTGTCCGGCTTGCGGCCTGCGGCGACCAGCTCACCGGCCGCCGCGGCCACGGTCTCCAGGGTGGTGGAGACGACGACCGTGCCGTCGGACGCACCGACCTCGGACCAGCAGCGCTCGGACGCGGTACGGGCGTCGACGAACCGCACGTCCGCACCGGACCCGTCGCGCAGCGGCACACCGGCGTACGCGGGCACGCCGACCGCCGTGGCCACACCGGGCACCACCTCGAAGGGGATACCGGCGGAAACGCACGCGAGCATCTCCGCCGCGGCGTCCGAGTCGAGGCCCGGATCACCGGCCACCGCACGGACGACCCGCTTGCCGCCCCTCGCGGACGCCATGACAAGATTGGCTGCAACAGCCTCGGCGGCTGCCGCTGTTGATGACGCGTCAGGCGTGCCCAGCGTCGCCGTGCCCTGCACGGCCACGCCCTCACGGGCATGCGTCCGTACCACGTCGAGCACAGCGGGCTCGGCGATCAGCACGTCCGCGACGGCGAGCGCTTCGACGGCGCGCA
The DNA here is from genome assembly GCF_016464295.1 of Streptomyces sp. N35. NCBI lineage: Bacteria > Bacillati > Actinomycetota > Actinomycetes > Kitasatosporales > Streptomycetaceae > Streptomyces > Streptomyces sp. N35. The sequence goes on from NZ_JAEIMH010000122.1 coordinate 10,938, forward strand.
GTGTCAGCAGGCCCGGGTCTCCGGGGCCGGCACCGAGGAAGGTGACGTGCCCGGATGCGGGGGCTGCGGGATATTCAGAGGCGGTGGGGCTCAATGTGCTCGCTCCCCCATCAGACCGGCCGCACCCTTGGCCAGCATCTCGTCCGCGAGTTCGCGTCCGAGCGCCATGGCCTGGTCGTGGGTGGTGGGTACGGGACCGGTGGTGGACAGCTGCACCAGCGACGAGCCGTCGGTCGTGCCGACGACGCCGCGCAGGCGCATTTCCTTGACAACCTGTCCGTCGGCCAGAAGGTCGGCGAGAGCACCCACAGGTGCGCTGCAGCCGGCCTCCAGGGCGGCGAGCAGGGATCGCTCGGCGGTCACGGCGGCCCGGGTGTACGGGTCGTCGAGCTCGGCGAGCGTGGCGGCGAGCTCTGCGTTCGCCGCAGTGCACTCGATCGCCAAGGCTCCCTGACCGGGAGCCGGAAGCATGGTGTCGACCGACAGGAAGTCGGTCACCTCGTCGCTGCGTCCGATCCGGCTGAGCCCGGCCGCGGCGAGAACCACCGCATCCAGCTCGCCCTTGCGGACGTATCCGACGCGGGTGTCGATGTTGCCGCGGATCGGCACGGTCTCGATGCGCATCCCGTGATTACGGGCGTACGCGTTCAACTGGGCCATCCTGCGCGGCGACCCGGTCCCCACCCGGGCGCCCGCGGGCAGCTCGGTGAAGGTCAGGCCGTCGCGCGCGATCAGTACGTCGCGCGGGTCCTCACGCCGCGGCATCGCGGCGACCACCAGGTCGCCGGGCTGCGCGGTCGGCAGGTCCTTGAGCGAGTGCACGGCGAAGTCGACCTCGCCGGCGAGCAGCGCGTCGCGCAGCGCGGTCACGAAGACCCCGGTGCCGCCGATCTGCGCGAGGTGCTCACGCGAGGTGTCCCCGTACGTGGTGATCTCCACCAACTCGACCTCGCGGCCGGTCAACTGGCGTACGGCGTCGGCCACATGACCGGACTGGGCCATGGCGAGCTTGCTGCGCCTTGTCCCGAGCCGGAGTGCTTTCTGGGTCATGCCCGCCCCTTTTTCTTGATGTCGGCGGTATCGGCCTTCGACACGGCTGCGACCGTCTCGGGGTCGAGGTCGAACAGAGTGCGCAGCGCGTCCGCGTACCCGGCGCCGCCGGGCTCGCTGGCGAGCTGCTTGACCCGCACGGTCGGTGCGTGCAGGAGCTTGTCGACGACGCGGCGCACGGTCTGGACGACCTCGGCCTGCTGTCGTTCGTCGAGATCGGGGAGCCGGCCGTTGAGCCGCGCGACCTCGCTGTCGACCACGTCGGCGGCCATGGTGCGCAGCGCGACCACGGTCGGCGTGATGTGCGCGGGCCGCTGGGCCCCCCCCGACGCGGCGGCCTCCTCGGGCCCCCTGGCGCGCCCCCTGTCGACGTCGGCGGCCATCGGGGCGTCGGCCGAGGCCTCGGCGAGCGACTCGATGTCGACGAGGTGCACCCCGGCGACCTGGTGCACGGCGGCGTCGATGTCGCGCGGCATGGCGAGGTCGAGCAGCGCGAGCCGCACCCCGGCGTGCGGGGCGCCCTGGCGGGTCCCCTTGGTCTTCACGGTGCCGGCCTCACGCTCGAGCGCCGTGCCGTTGTCGGCCCAACTCCCGTGCAGATCGAGGGAGTCGGCGTGCCCGGCGGCGTCAAGCCCGACCGGACAGGCCTCGTGGCCTTCGTGCATGACGTCGTGGCCTTCGACGATCCGTCCGTCGCGCGCGGCCGCGGCGGCCAGGCGCGCGACGAGGCTGCCGTCGGGGGCGCGCAGATCGGAGCCCTGAGCGGCGTGGGCACCCACACCGGCCGGCACCGGCCCCGCGAGCGCGGCGGTGATCGCGTCCGCGGTCAGCACCAGGCCCGTTGCGCCGGTGCAGGAGACCGCGATGTCGACTCGTGTCAGCTCATCCGCCACGGCGTCCATCGAGACGGCCCGGGCGGCCAGCGCCGGATGCTGCTCGATCAGCAGCTCGGCGAGGTGCTCGGCACGCTCGAACGTCCGGTTGGCGACGACGACTTCGGCGACACCGAGCCGCGCGAGCGTGGCCGCGGCGAGCGAGGACATCGAGCCGGCACCGATCACCAGGGCGCGCTTGCCGGCCGCCCACTCGGCGACCGGACGGCCCGTGGCGAGCTGCTCGAGACCGAACGTGACGAGCGACTGTCCGGCCCGGTCGATCCCGGTCTCGGAGTGCGCCCGCTTGCCGACCCGAAGCGCCTGCTGGAACAGGTCGTTGAGCAGCCGGCCCGCGGTGTGCTGGTCCTGGGCGGTGGCGAGGGAGTCCTTGATCTGCCCGAGGATCTGGCCTTCGCCGACCACCATCGAGTCCAGGCCGCAGGCGACCGAGAACAGGTGGTGAACGGCCCGGTCCTCGTAGTGCACATAAAGATAAGGAGTGAGCTCCTCGAGCCCGACCCCGCAGTGCTGGGCGAGCAGCGTGGACAGCTCGGCGACCCCGGCGTGGAACTTGTCCACGTCGGCGTACAGCTCGATCCGGTTGCACGTGGCGAGCACCGCGGCTTCGGCGGTGGGCTCGGCAGCCACCGCGTCCTGCAGCAGCTTGATCTGAGCATCCGCGGTCAGGGCAGCCCGCTCCAGCACACTCACGGGTGCACTGCGGTGGCTGAGGCCGACGACGAGAAGACTCATGCGGGCATCACGGCGGGCACGTCCCCGTCGGGTCCCTTCCGGTCGGCCTGCTCCCCGGTCGCACGGGCGGCGGGCGGCAGCTGCGACGCGGCCTCGGCGGCGCTCTCCTCGCCGGCCTTGCGCTGCTCGTGGAAGGCCAGGATCTGCAGCTCGATCGAGAGGTCGACCTTGCGCACGTCGACGCCGTCGGGCACCGAGAGCACGGTCGGCGCGAAGTTCAGGATCGAGGTGACACCGGCGGCGACGAGCCGCTCGCACACCTGCTGGGCGGCGCCCGCGGGCGTCGCGATGACGCCGATCGACACCCCGTTGTCCTCGATGATCTTCTCGAGTTCATCGGTGTGCTGAACGGGCATACCGGCGACGGGCTTCCCGGCCATCGCGGGATCGGCGTCGATCAGCGCGGCCACGCGGAAACCGCGGGACGCGAAACCGCCGTAATTCGCAAGGGCGGCACCGAGGTTACCGATACCGACGATCACGACGGGCCAGTCCTGCGTGAGGCCCAGTTCGCGTGAGATCTGGTAGACGAGGTACTCGACGTCGTAGCCGACACCTCGGGTGCCGTACGAGCCGAGATACGAGAAGTCCTTGCGCAGCTTCGCGGAGTTGACCCCCGCGGCGGCGGCGAGCTCTTCGGAGGAGACCGTGGGAACGGAGCGCTCCGACAGCCCGGTCAGGGCGCGCAGATACAGCGGAAGCCTGGCGACGGTGGCCTCGGGAATCCCTCGGCTGCGGGTCGCCGGTCGGTGAGTTCGGCCAGTTGCCACGGTGCTCCTGCGGGTAGAGCGGGGCTGCAGGCGGTCTTGTGTCCCTGGACCGCCCCGTCGAATGCAGGCTATGTCTTTGTGAACGCGTGCACAAAGATGGTGTCCGCTTTGTCCGGCCAAAGTGACCGGGGTCACGCGCGAGTTATGCGCCGGCGGGAACTCGACGCCGCGTCTCACTCTCGGCAAACAAATTGGGGGCAAAACCGTACACACTCCTCACGATTCCTCGCCCCCGAGACCAAACCGCCCCCGATCCTAAAGGACTTTCCGGGCGCTTTACGCAGTCGTGCACGGCCTTCCGTACCGACCCGGCGGACATTCGGCGCCCCGCGCGGGGACTTACGCCCCTGGCGCCGGAGACTCACGCCCCCAGCGCACGCCGCAGCCTGTCCGGATCCACCTTCCAGAAGTCGTGCTGCTCGCCGTCGACGAGGATCACCGGGATCTGCTCCCAGTACTTACGGTGCAGCTCTTCGTCCTGCGTGATGTCCGCCCTCTCCATGGCGGCCCCGGTCTCGGCGCACACCTTCCTGATCTCCTGCTCGGCGACCTCGCAGAGATGACAGCCGGGCTTGCCGATCAAGGTGACAGTGCGCTCGGCGGGACTCTTCTTCCCGCTACGCCGGAACAGAGGGCTCATGCCTTCATTCTGCGCCCGCCCGCCGCCGTATCCACCCCATGGGATCCCCGCCCGAGGTCACCTCCTTAACGCCCCGGTCGCGGAGTGTTCACAGCCTCCGAACCCGCCCGACCCGGGGAACCGCGCCCGAAATGGCTATGCTCACGACATGGCCGCTCTGGGATGGCTCACCCCCCGTAGGCGCTCCGCCACCGCGCGCAGCGTCCTGGCAGGCGAGGCCTCGGCCGAGGCCGCACGCAAATCCGAGCAGGAACTCCAGGAGAGTTACGAGCAGGAGCACGCGAAGGCCAGGGACGCCGAGGAGCCGCCCTTCCCGGTCGAGGGCGACGACAAGGCCGCCGCCTTCTTCGACCTGGACAACACGGTCATGCAGGGCGCCGCGATCTTCCACTTCGGCCGCGGCCTGTACAAGCGGAAGTTCTTCCAGCGCCGCGAGCTCACCCGCTTCGCCTGGCAGCAGGCATGGTTCCGGCTCGCGGGCGTCGAGGACCCCGAGCACATGCAGGACGCCCGCGACAGCGCCCTGTCCATCGTCAAGGGCCACCGCGTCTCCGAGCTGATGTCCATCGGCGAGGAGATCTACGACGAGTACATGGCCGAGCGCATCTGGCCCGGCACCCGCGCCCTGGCCCAGGCCCACCTGGACGCCGGCCAGAAGGTCTGGCTGGTGACGGCCGCCCCCGTGGAGATCGCCACGGTGATCGCCCGCCGCCTCGGCCTGACCGGCGCCCTCGGCACGGTCGCCGAGTCCGTGGACGGCATCTACACCGGCAAGCTGGTCGGCGAGCCCCTGCACGGCCCCGCCAAGGCCGAGGCCGTACGCGCCCTGGCCGGCGCCGAGAACCTCGACCTCGCCCGCTGCGCCGCGTACAGCGACTCGCACAACGACATCCCGATGCTGTCGCTCGTAGGACATCCGTACGCGATCAATCCCGACAGCAAACTGCGCAAGCACGCACGCGAACGGGACTGGCGGCTGCGCGACTACCGCACCGGCCGCAAGGCAGCCAAGGTCGGCATCCCGGCCGCGGCCGGCGTCGGCGCGCTCGCGGGCGGAACCGCCGCCGCGATCGCCGTGCACCGCCGTCGCCGCTGAGGCTGCGTTTTTCCGGGGGACAACCCCCCGGACCCCAAGCCGAACAAGCAGTACGGCCACGCCATACGGGCAATCCCTGTCCCTTACCCGCGCACCGCTCCCGCCAGTCCTCTTGACGTGAGCTCGCGGAAAGTGACCACAACACGCCCTGCGCAAAGACAGATCACGGTCTCATCCGATCAACAACCGGTCACTCAGAGGTACTTGAACCGCCTGGACTGCGTAACAGAAGAGACGGAACCGGTGATTTGAGCAACTGGGTGTAGCGCTGCCTGTACGAAGCGTTATTCTCCTCAGACGCATCAAGGACCCGCCATTCGTCACGACGGGTGAACGGTCCCGCACTGCACGTGATGGAAGCTCTGCCTCTGGGAGTCCCGTGTACCCACACGTCGGGGTTGACGCCTCGGGCCTGGCTACGCTGCGCGCAACGGTCCAATCGCATCTGGACCACTTGCGCGGCTTCGTCCCCACCGCGTACGCCGTCCCCGCATTTGCCGTGCCGGTCGCTGTAGCAAGCGGCCCGGCCGGTCCCTGTTATGCCCTGGCCGAGGGCAGCACCGCCGCTGTCGGCAGACGAGGGCGCGGCACAAGCGCCCCCGCCACCACCGCACGCCGTCCCGCGGCGGACAGTGACAGCGCCCGCATGATGGAGCTCGTCGAACGCGCACAGTCCGGGGAGGCCGACGCCTTCGGCCGCCTCTACGACCAGTACAGCGACACCGTGTACCGGTACATCTACTACCGAGTCGGCGGCAAGGCGACCGCCGAGGACCTCACCAGCGAGACCTTCCTGCGCGCCCTGCGCCGGATCGGAACCTTCACCTGGCAGGGCCGCGACTTCGGCGCCTGGCTGGTGACCATCGCGCGCAATCTGGTGGCCGACCACTTCAAGTCCAGCCGTTTCCGGCTCGAGGTCACCACGGGCGAGATGCTCGACGCCAATGAGGTCGAGCGCAGCCCCGAGGACTCCGTCCTGGAGTCCCTCTCCAACGCGGCACTGCTCGAGGCCGTCCGCCGCCTCAACCCGCAGCAGCAGGAGTGCGTGACCCTGCGCTTCCTGCAGGGGCTCTCGGTCGCCGAGACCGCACGCGTCATGAACAAGAACGAGGGCGCGATCAAGACCCTCCAGTACCGGGCCGTCCGCACCCTGGCCCGCCTGCTGCCGGACGACGCGCGCTGAGCGTCGCCCCCACCCGGCGGTCCGGAATCTCCACGGCCCGTAACTCCCAACTCACCCCTTGTGACGACCTGATGCTTCACGCGAAGAGACAGCGGTCCGATCATCTTTCGTCCGTAACCCAAGTGCCGCGACGGTCGTTGTGCGGGATGCAGGCTCCCTGTGGTCGCAGCCGGACCGCCCCCGCTCACTCGTTGGAGTGGACGCGCGGTCGGCGTGCAACCCTCAGGACCCCCTGGGGAGTCGGACGTCTTGACGAGAGGAGGTGCCGCCAGTGATCGCGAATGTCTCGGCACACCGGCGGGCGAACGCCTTCGCCCAGGCCCTGGAGGATGAGTCCACCCAGGGCACGGCGGCCGCACAGCAGTCGCGCGCGACTGACCAGCCCGAACTGACCGAACAGGGCCGCATGTTGGCCCTGTCGGACGGGCTCGCCGAGCTGCCGAAGCCGGAGATGGACCCCGAGGTCAAGGTTGTGCAGCGCGCACAGCTCGTGGCCGCCATGGAGGCCATGTTCGCAGGCGGCGGAGCGGACCCTTCCGTACCGGAGCAGCGCTCACGCAAGGGCGCTCACCGGGCGAGCCCCATGGGCAAGTTCCGGCCGCGCTCACGCCTGTCCAAGGGCATCGCCGCGGGCGGGCTCACCGTCGGTGTGGCCGCCGGAGCGTTCAGCGGTGTCGCCGCTGCCAGCTCCGACGCCCTGCCGGGTGACTCGCTCTACGGGCTCAAACGCGGCATGGAGGACCTCAAGCTGGGCATGGCCGGCAATGACTCCTCACGCGGCGAGCTCTACCTCGACCAGGCCTCCACGCGCCTGTTCGAGGCACGCCGTCTGATGGAGCGCGGCCGCGCCGGGGCCCTGGACCACGAGTCGGTGGGCGAGGTCAGGCGCGCCCTGAACGGGATGAAGCACGACGCCTCCGAGGGTCACCGACTGCTCAGCGAGGCGTATGCGCGGGACGGTTCGCTCGGACCCATCCAGGCGCTGTCGTCCTTCTCCCAGTCGCATCGCGACAGCTGGAGCGCCCTGCGCAATGTGCTGCCCCCGCAGCTCGGGGATGTCAGCGACCAGGTCACATCGGTCTTCGACGCCATAGAGGACGAGGTCGGCCCGCTGCAGTCGCTGCTTCCCACCCCGCCCCCGTCCGGCGGCGGCTCCGACAAGCCCGGCCGCAGCACGGACAACGGCAGGACGGGCGGCGAGCGCACGACGCCCAGCACGGCCGGCACCCAGGGCGGGCAGCCGAGCGGCGACAGCAAGCCCAAGTCGCCGCCCAGCACCAGCGAGGAGAACGAGGGCCTGCTCGGCGGCTCCACCGGCGGTCTGCTCGACCCGCCCAAGGAGGAGACCAGCCCCAGCCCCTCCGGCAAGGGCAGTCAGACGCCCGAGCCCGACATCACCCTGCCTCCGCTCCTGCCGGGCCTCCTTCCGGGCCTCGGCATCGATGGCGAGGACGCGGAGTAGCAGGTCGTACGACGGTGGGGCGCCCCTTTCGCGAGGGGCGCCCCACCGTCGTACTCACATCCGGCGCTTCAGGTCCGGGCCTCAGGCCCTCAGGCGCAGGCCCTCAGAAGAACACCGACCGCCGCTGCACAAGCAGCTTGTACAGCGTGTGCTGTATCTGCTCACGCACCTGGTCGGTCAGATTGAACATCAGCATCGGATCCTCGGCGGCCTCCGGCGGATAGCCGTCCGTCGGGATCGGCTCCCCGAACTGGATGGTCCACTTCGTCGGCAGCGGCACCGCCCCCAGCGGCCCCAGCCACGGGAAGGTCGGCGTGATCGGGAAGTAGGGGAACCCGAGCACCCTGGCCAGCGTCTTGGCGTTCCCGATCATCGGGTAGATCTCCTCGGCCCCGACGATCGAGCACGGAATGATCGGCGTCCCGGCCTGCAGGGCCGTGGAGACGAAACCACCCCGGCCGAAGCGCTGCAGCTTGTAGCGCTCGCTGAACGGCTTGCCGATCCCCTTGAACCCTTCGGGCATCACCCCGACCAACTCACCGCCCTCGAGCAGCCGTTGGGCGTCCTCCGCACAGGCCAGCGTATGTCCGGCCTTACGCGCCAGCTCATTGACCACCGGCAGCATGAACACCAGATCGGCGGCGAGCAGCCGCAGATGACGCTGGTGCGGATGGTTGTCGTGCACGGCGACCTGGAGCATCAGACCGTCGAGCGGCAGCGTCCCGGAGTGATTGGCGACGATCAGGGCGCCACCGTCCGCGGGGATGTTCTCGATGCCTTTGACCTCGACCCGGAAGTACTTCTCGTACATGGGACGGAGCAGGGACATCAGAACCTGGTCGGTGAGCTCCTTGTCGTAACCGAACTCGTCGACGTCGTAATCGCCGGTGATCCGCCGCCGCAGGAACTGCAGCCCGCCGGCGATCCGCCGCTCCCAGCCACCGCCTCCGCCGGTCTGCGCGGGCGCCTGCGCCGGCTCCGGGGCGAGCGGCGGCTCGGCGGCCGCGGGCACCGGCTGCACACCGGGCGGCCGCTCCGCGGGCCCTCGCACCTCCCGTACGGCGACGGGCTCGCCCGACCGCCGGCTGCGGCGCCGCGACGGCCCCTTGGCGCCACCGCG